>NZ_JBHVFE010000103.1:0-22914 GCF_042801945.1 Kitasatospora sp. NPDC057542 | reverse complement strand
CGCCCGAAAGGGGCGCGGGGAACTTCGCGAAGCGCGTCTGACGTCATCCCGCCAGGCAGCTCGGCCCGAGCAGCTGCTTCAGGTCCCCGAACAGCGCCGGGTCCGACTTCACCCGGTGCCGGTCGAGCCGCAGCACCGTGGTCTTGTTGCGGCTCTCCAGCCGCACCCGCACCTCGGTGGTGCCGCGGTGGCTCCCGAGCACCTCGCCGAGTCGGGCCACCAGCGGCGGGGTGACCTTCCCGCTCGGGATGTTGATGGTGATCGGCGCCTCGGCGTGCGCGTTCGACAGGTCCGGGACGGACAGTTCCATCCCCATCAGTCGCGGCACGTCCTCCCGCTTGTCCAGCTTGCCACGCACGAAGACGACGGCGTCCTCGACCAGTTGCGAGGACACCAGCTGGTAGCTGGCCGGGAAGAACATGCAGTCGATCGAGCCCGCCAGGTCCTCGACCGTCGCGATGGCCCAGGCGTTGCCCTGCTTGGTCATCTTCCGCTGGAGGCCCGAGATGATGCCGCCGATGGTGACGATCGTCCCGTCCGGCCGCTCCGCGAGATCGGCCACCGCGCAGTCCGCCTTGTCGGCGAGCACGTGCTCGATGCCGTGCAGCGGGTGCGAGGAGACGTACAGGCCGAGCATCTCCCGCTCCTGGGTGAGCAGGAAGGACTTCTCCCACTCCTCCTCGGAGAAGACGACGTCCAGCCCGAAGCTCGGCTCGTCCGTGGTGGCGTCGCCGCCGAAGAGGTCGAACTGCCCCTCGGCCTCCTTGCGCTTCACGCCGACCACGTTGTCGATCATCGGCTCGAACTGCGCGCTCAGGCCCTTGCGGGTGTGCCCCAGCGAGTCGAAGGCGCCGGCCTTGATCAGCGATTCGACGGTCCGCTTGTTGCAGACCACCGACTCCACCTTGTCCAGGAAGTCGGAGAACGACGCGAACTTCCCCTTGGCCTTCCGGGTCCGGATCATCGAGTCGACCACCGGCCCGCCGACGTTGCGGATGGCGGTGAGGCCGAAGCGGACCGTGGTGTCACCGTGCGGGGTGAAGTCCGAGTCCGACTCGTTGACGTCCGGCGGCAGCACCTGGATGCCCATCTTGCGGCACTCGTTGAGGTAGACCGCGGACTTGTCCTTGTCGTCCTTGACGGAGGTGAGCAGGCCGGACATGTACTCGGCCGGGTAGTTGGCCTTGAGGTAGGCCGTCCAGTACGAGACCAGCCCGTAGCCGGCGGTGTGCGCTTTGTTGAACGCGTAGCCGGAGAAGGGGACGAGGACGTCCCACACCGCCTGGATGGCCGCGTCGGAGTAACCGCGTTCGCGGCAGCCCTTCTGGAAGGGGACGAACTCCGCCTCCAGGATCTCCTTCTTCTTCTTGCCCATGGCCCGGCGCAGCAGGTCTGCCTGGCCGAGCGAGTAGCCGGCCAGGATCTGCGCGGCCTTCTGCACCTGCTCCTGGTAGACGATCAGGCCGTAGGTGGGCCGGAGCACCTCCTCCAGGGGCTTCTCCAGCTCCGGGTGGATCGGGGTGATCTCCTGCTGCCCGTTCTTGCGCAGCGCGTAGTTCGTGTGGGAGTTGACGCCCATCGGGCCCGGGCGGTACAGCGCCAGGACGGCGGAGATGTCCTCGAAGTTGTCGGGCTTCATCAGCCGCAGCAGCGAGCGCATGGGGCCGCCGTCGAGCTGGAAGACGCCGAGCGTGTCGCCGCGGGCGAGGAGTTCGTAGGTCGGCTTGTCGTCCAGGGGCAGATCAAGCAGGTTGATCTTGATGCCCTTGTTCTTCTCGATCGCCTTGACGGCGTCGTCCATGATCGTCAGGTTGCGCAGGCCGAGGAAGTCCATCTTGAGAAGGCCGAGGCCCTCACAGGTCGGGTAGTCGAACTGCGTGATGGTGACACCGTCGGTGTGCCGGGTCCAGACCGGGATGTGGTCGGTCAGCGGCTCGGCGGACATGATGACGCCTGCGGCGTGCACGCCGGGCTGGCGGATCAGGCCCTCGATGCCGCGCGCGGTGTCGATGACCTTCCTGACGTCCGGGTCGGTCTCGTACAGCCCGCGGATCTCGCCGGCCTCGCTGTAGCGGGGGTGCGAGGAGTCGGTGATGCCGGAGAGCGGGATGCCCTTGCCCATGACGTCCGGCGGCATCGCCTTGGTGATCCGGTCGCCCATCGCGTACGGGTAGCCGAGGACTCGCGAGGAGTCCTTGATGGCGGCCTTCGCCTTGATGGTGCCGTACGTGACGATCATGGCGACCTTGTCGGATCCCCACTTCTCCGTCACGTAGCGGATCACGTCACCGCGCCGGCGCTCGTCGAAGTCGATGTCGACATCGGGCATGGAGATGCGCTCGGGGTTGAGGAAGCGCTCGAAGATCAGGCCGTGCGGGATGGGGTCGAGGTCGGTGATGCCCATCGCGTAGGCGACCAGCGAGCCGGCCGCCGAACCACGGCCGGGGCCCACCGCGATGCCCTGGCTCTTGGCCCACATGATGAAGTCGGCGACCACGAGGAAGTACGCCGGGAACCCCATCTGGATGATGGTGTCCATCTCGTACTCGGCGAGCTTCTTGTGCTCCTCGTCGTACCCGCCCGGGAAGCGCCAGTCCATCCCCTCCCAGACCTTGGACTTGAAGAAGTCCGCCTCGGACTCGAAGCCCTCCGGGATGGGGAAGCGGGGCATCAGGTTCTTGAACTTGAACATGCCCTCGGTGTCGACCCGGGAGGCGACGAGGAGCTGGCTGTTGCGGCAGCCCTCCTGCCAGGCGTCCGAGGAGTCGAGGGCGTACATCTCGGCGGCGGACTTGATGTAGTAGCCGGTGCCGTCGAAGCGGAAGCGGTCCGGGTCGGACAGGTTCTTGCCGGTCTGGACGCAGAGGAGGAGGTCGTGCGCGCCGGCGTCGGCCTCGGTGGTGTAGTGCGAGTCGTTGGTGACGACCGGGGGGATGTTCAGCTTCCTGCTGATCTCCAGCAGCCCGTCGCGGACCCGCTTCTCGATGTCGAGGCCGTGGTCCATCAGCTCCAGGAAGTAGTTCTCCCTGCCGAAGATGTCCTGGTAGTCGGCGGCGGACTTCAGGGCCTCGTCGAACTGGCCGAGGCGCAGCCGGGTCTGCACCTCGCCGGAGGGGCAGCCGGTGGTGGCCATCAGGCCGTCGGAGAGGTCGGAGATCAGCTCCTTGTCCATCCGGGGCCACTTCACGAGCCAGCCCTCGGCGTAGGAGCGCGAGGTCAGCTTGAAGAGGTTGTGCAGGCCCTCCTTGTTGCGGGCCCAGATGGTCTTGTGGGTGTAGGCACCGGACGCGGAGACGTCGTCCTTCTTCTGGTGCGGCTGGCCCCATAGGACGCGCTTGGTGTTGGAGCGGGACTCCGGGGCGACGTACGCCTCGATGCCGATGACGGGGGTGATCCCGGCGGCGGTGGCCTGCTTGTGGAACTCGGCGGCGCCGTACATGTTGCCGTGGTCGGTCATGGCCACGTGGGTCTGACCGAGGCGCTCGACCTCCTTGAACATCTGCTTCAGCCGGGCGGCACCGTCCAGCATCGAGTACTCGGTGTGGACGTGCAGATGCGCGAACGGCTGGTCGCTCAAGGCGGGGCCTCCGGAGGCTCTGGTGCTGGTCTGGTGGGCCGGCGAACGTGCAGGTCACAGGGGTTACCCCTGGAAATGGATGTGGCCCGGAGCACCTCGCGGGGTCCGGACCATCACTCACACGTTCACGCGTCTACTCTAGCCCCCCTCGAACGGCTTCCCCGTCCGCCGGAAGGGGCGCCCGGGCCGGCCCGGCGAGTCGCGCCCCGGCGGCTTCGCGGACCTCGGACTCCTCCATCGGATCGTCCCGCAGGTAGGCCAGGCGCTCCCGCACGCCGGGGCGGTCGGGGGCCCGCTCGACCCCGAGCAGCCGGGCTTCGGCCTGGGAGTCCCAGAGCGACTCGACGTACGCCTCGTCCAGTCCGGCGGGGTCGATGGCGGCCAGCGCCCTGAGGTAGGCGGGGCGCTCGTACGAGTGCGGGGTGCGCACCCAGAAACGGCGGAGGAAGGGGACGGCTCCGGCGGCCTCGGGCCCGAGGCGGGCCAGGCCCTGCGCCATGAGCATCGGGCCGCACCAGGTGCGGTGCGCCCAGTCCTTCTCCAGCTGGGCGAGGAGCACCGGGACGTCCTGCGGCTCCCCGTGCCCGGCCAGCACCCTCAGGCCCTCCCGGGCCAGCCAGCGGGTGCCCGAGGCGGCCCAGTCGCGGGCGGCGGGCATCGCGTGGGCGCCGAGCCTCGCCAGGAGGCCCGTCACCAGGGGCAGCGAGTGCTTGCCGTCCGCCGTGCCGAGCGAGGGGACGAGCGGGACCAGGCCGGGCTCCGGGTCGCGGTGGTGGTGGAGGACGTACATGGCGTCCATCCTGCGGTCCTCCGACGAGCCAGGGGCGGCGATGATCTCCAGGAGCTCCGCGTTCGTCGGCTCGGCCGGCGGGTCGGGCTTCGGGGGTTTGCGTTCCGGGGTGGGGATGGAGACGCCCCAGTGCTCCCAGGCCTTCGCCCAGGGCGTCGGGTCGTCGTCGCCGCCGAGGCGTGCCCGTGCGACGTCGCCCAGATCTTCCCACCACTCCACCGGCCAGCGTTCGGACACGGACTCCAGGACGGACAGCCACTGCTCGCCCTCGCGGATGTACGCCCGCAGGATGTCCCGCGCCTCGGCGGAGCCGGCGAGTGCCAGCCGTTCGAGGATGCGGGCGGCCTCCTCGGCGTCGTGGTCGTCCGCGGTGGCCAGGGCGTCGGCCACGGGGCCGAGCGGGAGGTCCAGGTCCCGCAGGAGCCGGGCGAGGTAGACGCGGTGCTCGTCGACCAGCCAGTCCCAGCGCCAGTCCGTACGGATGCAGGCGTAGACGGCGTCGGCGGCGGCGACGGGGTCCTCGGAGGCCTGCAGCGCGCCCAGGCCCCGGCCGCGCTGGAGCAGGCCGAGGAGGGTGTCCACCGGTGCGTAGGCGTACGGGTCCGTCTGCTCGGGCATGCGCTACACCGATCCGGCGAGTCGTGCCCCGGCGGCCTCGCGGACCTCCGGTTCCTCCATCGGATCGTCCCGCAGGTACGTCAAGCGGGCCCTCACGTCGCCCCGGTCGGGGGCGTGCTCGACGCCGAGGAGCCGGGCTCCCGCTTCACAGTCCCAGAGCGACTCGGTGTACGCCTCGGCCGTGCCGGCGGCCCCCATCGCCGCCAACGCCTCCAGGTAGGCGGGGCGCTCGTACGAGTGCGGGGTCGAGAGCCAGAAGCGGCGCAGCAGGGAGACGGCGTCGGCGGCCTTCGAGCCGAAGCGCGCCAGGCCGCCCGCAAGGGTGTCCGGGCCGCACCAGGCCTGGATCGCCCAGCACCTCTCCAGCTCGGCGACGAGGGCCGGTATGTCGCTCTCGTCGCCGTGGCCGGCCAGCACCGCGAAGCCGAGCCCGGAAAGCCAGCCCTGCTCCGAGGCCGCCCACTCCCGAGCCGCTGGTACGGCTTGCTCGGCGAGTTGCCCGACGGCCCTCCCCAGGAACGGCACTTGCCGGGTGCCGTCGGCGGCGCCGAGCCGGGGTGCCAGCGGGATCAGCGCGGGCTCCGGCGGGCGGAGCGACAGTGCGCGCAGAGCGGTCCCCTTGGCGCGTTCGGATTCTTCCGGATCGCGCAGCAGGGCGAGCAGGCTCGCGTTGTCGCGGTCCGGGTACGGATCCGTCATGCGGTGACGCGTGATCGGCCCGTCCGCCTCCGGAACGGAGTCCGGCAGTACCGCCCGGGCTTCCTGCGAGCCGCCGAGCACGAGCAGCTCCAGAACGCCGGTGGCCCGGTACCGGGTGTCCTCGTCGCCGGACAGCAACTCCACCACCGGCGCGAGCGGAAGTTCCAAGTCCCGGATCAGCCGGGCGAGGTAGAGGTGCCGGTCGTCGACCTGCGAGTCCCACCGCCAGTCCCAGCGGATGCAGCCGTAGACCAGGTCGGCGACCGAAGCCCGGTCCTCGGCGGCTATCAGCGCGCCCTGGCCTCGGCCGCGCTGGAGGAGACCGGGGAGGGTGGTCGCCGGCGCGTAGTGGTCGGTGTGCATGGGGTCCATCGTGCCCCAGCCCCCGGCGTGCGGGCGGCGGGGCCCGGCGGTCGGGCGTCCTCGCCGGGCGGAGCCGCCCGAGGGCGGTGACGACACCCGGAGCGACGACTCTCCGCCCGCGTCCGAACCGGCGGGCTCGGCCTCGGCGCGACCGCCACCGAGGAGTTGCACGCCTTCCTCAACGCCGACAAGCGCGTCCGGATCGAGCAGCGCCGGGCCCGGCTCACCCTGCGGGACGACGACCACGCCGGCGCCCCGCCCCGCACGGGCATCGACCTCGACGGTGGCACCGCGCTCATCCCGCCCCGCAGGTGGCCCCGCACAGGAAGTCCCGAACCCGCCGGCCAGGGGCACGCCCCGTGGCGGCGTGTCGAGTGGCGATCCGCCTCCCGCGACGAAATCGTGACCGGCAGCAAAACCCACCAGAAAGGGTCAAAATGCCCGAGGTCACCACCCCGTACGCGACCGGCACGCCGTGCTGGGTCGATCTGATGGCCAAGGACCAGCAGGCCGCACTGGACTTCTACCGCGACCTCTTCGGCTGGCAGGGACAAGTCGGCAAGGCGGAGTTCGGCGGCTACGCCGTCTGCGAGCTCGACGGCAAGACCGTGGCCGGCATCGGCGCGGCGACGTCCCCCGACGGGATGCCGGAGCCGCCGACCGTCTGGACCAGCTACCTGGCCACCGCCGACGCCCAGGCCACCCAGGACGCGATCGTCGCCGCCGGCGGCACCCTGCTCGTCCCGGTCGTGGACGTCGGCAACCTGGGCCGGATGCTGATCGCCGCCGACCCGCAGGGCGCGGTGTTCGGCGCCTGGCAGCCGGGCGAGTTCTTCGGCGCCAAGGTCGTCAACGAGGCCGGCGCGCTGATCTGGAACGAGCTGCACACCAGCGACATCCCGGCCGCCACCGCCTTCTACGGCGAGGCGTTCGGCATCGGGTTCGAGCCGCTGGACGGCGCGGACACCTACTGGGAGCTGCGGGTCGACGGCCGTGCCGTGAGCGGCGCCACCCTGCTCGCCAACGACCCGCCCGGCACTCCGGCCCACTGGCTGACCTACTTCGCGGTCGACGACGTCGACTCCACCGTGGACGCCCTGGTCAAGCGCAACGGCACCGTCCTCGCCCCGCCCTTCGACATGGTGGCCGGCCGGATGAGCGTGGTCGCCGACCCGCAGGGCGCCCCCTTCGCCGTGATCAGGCCGACGCCGCGCTGACCCCGTCCTTCTTCGCTCCGCCCGCCCGGACCTCCACCCGGGCGGGCGGACCGCATTCCGACCTACCGTCAATCCTCGTACGGATCACCACTCTTGAGGCGGGCTGGTCACCCCTGCTTGACTGACCACCGTGACCGAGACCACCGCCACCCCCGACGCCCTCGGCACCCTCGTCAGCCGCCACCCGGTCGCCACCCGCACCCGGTGGATCAACGCCGCCTGGGCTCTGACGATCGGCGTCCTCGCCTCCTGACTGGGCCTGTGGGCCCTCCTTCAGGACGGCGGCCCCGGTGGCGACTCGGGCGGCGGCCAGGCTCTCGGCGTTGCCCTCGGCCTCGGCATCTGCGGGCTCGTCCTCGGCGCCTCCCAGGCCGTACGGGCCCTGCGCGGCGGCGCCGGCGAGTACTTCGAGGTCCGG
Organism: Kitasatospora sp. NPDC057542; assembly: GCF_042801945.1. NCBI lineage: Bacteria > Bacillati > Actinomycetota > Actinomycetes > Kitasatosporales > Streptomycetaceae > Kitasatospora > Kitasatospora sp. NPDC057542. The sequence goes on along the minus strand of NZ_JBHVFE010000103.1, from coordinate 15,232 downwards.
GCGTACGGCCTGGTCCACGGCAACGCCCGTGGGCCCAAGGGACATTGGACCTGGACGCAGATCGCCACCATCACCGTCCCGGCCCGCAGCGGCGCGGCCGGCGCCTACGCCCACCGGTTCGGCAACGACTACCGCTGCGTCCTCGGCCTGTCCGGCGGCGGACGCGTCCGGGTGGACGGCCTGGCCGCCGGCGCCTCCACCCTCGGCAACGCGGTGATCGACCACTGCCCCAACGCCCGGATGCTCGACGCCGAGGCGTGGACCCGCCGGGCCGGCGGCCGGCTGCTGCTGGGCTCGGTGCTCTGCGTCGGCGGCGTCGTCGCCATGGCCCGTTACATCTCCGACCACCCGGACGGCGAGCGGGTCACCGTGGACGCTTCCGGCCACACCGTCCGCGAGTTCGTCCGGGGCGTCGACGACACCACGATCATGCTGCTCGGCCTCGGCATCGCGGCCTGCGGCCTCGGCGCCGTCGTCTTCCTGGCCCTCTTCGTCCACGGCCGCCTCCGCCGCGCCTGACCAGCCCCCGACCAGACCCTGGCCGGCCCCCCGGCCTGCGCCACCCCGCCCGCCCGCGTCCTAAGCGCCCCGCCGTGCCAGGAACAGGTCGTTGACGCGCAGCATCCCGATCCCGCCGCCCCGCGCGTCGAGCACCCGGGCCGTCTCGGCCAGCACTCCCTCCCGCCGCTCCTCCGGCAGCACCCGGTAGGTGGAGACGGACGCCAGGAAGTCGAGGTAGCGCCCGGTCTCGTACCAGACCTCCTCCCGGTACCGGACGGCCCGCAGGTCGGCGAACCGGCCGTCCCGCCGGCACTCGGGCTCCGGCCAGCCCGGGTCCCCGCCGCCCGCCTCCGGGCCGTAGAACGAGGCCCGCTGCCCGTGCGGCGCGTTCTCGACCCCGAACTTCCGGTCCACCTCGGCGAGTTCGTCGTACGGTCCGCCGTCCAGGACCCCGTGCGGGTTCCAGAACAGCGCCACTGCGCCGCCCGGTCCGAGCGCATCGTGCACCAGGTCCCAGCGGCGCGCCTGGTCCAGCCAGTGCCAGGACGTGGCGGCGAACAGCAGCCCGAACTCCCGCCCGTCCGCCGCCCATTCCTCGAAGCCGCCGTTCTCGACCCGGACCTGCGGGTACCCCCCGGTGTTGCGCCGCAGCACCTCGGCCATCCGTGGGTCCGGCTCGACGCAGACCAGCGGCACCCCGCGCCCGGCGAACAGCACGGTGGCCTTGCCCGTCCCCGCACCGACCTCGACCGCCGGGCGCCCGCCCAGCTCCGCGTACGCCAGCACGTCCGTCACCAGCGCGTCCGCGTACCCCGGCCGGGCGGCGTCGTACAGCTCCGCCGCCTCGCCGAACACCCGCGCCCGCGTCCGGTCCACCTGCTCCGCCGCGCCCATCGGCACTCCCCCGTCCACCCCGACACCGGTCGGCGGACACGGTACCGACCGCGCCCCGGCGGGGCCATCGGATTACCACCCGGCCGGCTCGGGAGCCCCGAAGGGCCCTCACCGCCGGTAGGCGCTCACCGCGACCGCCGGCACCAGCCCGAGCGCCACCAGCCCGCCCGCCAGGGCCAGGACCGGGTAGCTCGTGGCCGCGACCATGATCCCGGAGGCCATCCCGCCGGTGGCGCCCGCGATCGCGATCGAGACGTCCACCAGGCCCTGCGTCCTGGCCCGGGTGGCCAGCGGCACCGTGTCGGCGATGATCGCCGTGCCCGAGACCAGGCCGAGGTTCCAGCCGATCCCCAGCAGCGCCAGCGCGAGTGCCAGCAGCGCCACCGAGTCCCCGGGCGCCGCGGCGGCCAGCATCCCCGCCGCCAGCAGCACCACCCCGGACGACGCCGCGACCGCCATCCGCCCGTACCGGTCGACCAGCCACCCGGTGACCGGCGACGGCAGGTACATCGCGCCGATGTGGATCGCGATGACCAGCCCGGAGGCGGCCGACCCGTGCCCGTGGTCGTGCATGTGGACCGGCGTCATCGTCATGATCGCCACCATCACCAGCTGGGTGAGCACCATGACCAGCCCCCCGAGCGCCACACCCCCGCGTCCGGCCCGCTCGTCGGCCGCGCCCGTCACCGCGCTGTCGCCCGCAGGCCCGGCCCCGGCGAGCGTCCGGGCCAGCAGCAGCGGGTCCGGCCGGAGCCACCGAGCGAGGACGAGCCCCGCCAGCCCGTAGGCCAGGCCGGACAGGACGAACGGGCCGGCCAGTGCCGGAATCCCCAGCCCCTCGGCGAGACGCCCGGTCGGCGCGGCCAGGTTGGGCCCGGCCACGCCGCCGAGCGTGGTGGCGACCAGGACGGTGGACACCGCCCGCGCCCGCCGGTCCGGACTCGCCAGGTCGGCCCCGGCGTACCGCGCCTGCAGGTTGGTGGCCGTCCCCGCCCCGTACACGAACAGGGCGACGAACAGCAGCAGCGGGTTGTCCAGCACGGCCGCCGCGATCACGCCCGCCGAGCCGACCGCCCCGGTCAGGTACCCCGCGGCCAGCCCCGGGCGGCGGCCCCGGCTCTGCGAGATCCGGCCCACGGCCACGGCGGCCAGCGCCGATCCGGCGGTGAACAGCGCGCTCGGCAGCCCGGCCAGGCTGGTGGAGCCGAGCATCTGCTGCGCCAGCAGGGCACCGACCGTCACTCCCGCGGCAAGCCCCGCGCCGCTGAGCACCTGGGAGGCGACCAGCACCCGCAGGATGCGGCGCTGCGCCTCGCCGGGATCGTCGGGTATGCCGGTGGTCTTCTCGGCGGGGGCGGTGCCGGCCATGTCTCTCCCCGGGTCAGCGGTGGGCGGTGCGGACGGGCGGCCCCGGGCGCTTCCCGCCCGGAACATTCTCCATAATTCCATGGATTATGGAGAATGGACCCCGCCACTCCCGCCTCACCCGTGCGCCGGTCGAACCACCCCAGCCCCGCGCCGGCCGTCCAGTCCCGCGTCAGGCGTCCAGTTCCGCGAGGAAGTCCAGCGACGCCACCCAGGCCCGCTCGGCCGCCTCGGCGTCGTAGTCCGGCAGCTCCGGGTCGGTGAACAGGTGCCCGGCGCCGCGGTAGCGGTGCACCTCGACCTCCGCCCCGGCCCGCCGCATCCGCAGGTACCAGGCGTTCAGCCAGTCCTCCGGCTCGAACGGGTCCGGCTCCGCGATGTGCAGCTGCACCGGGATCTCGGTGGCGGCGTCCTCCCGCAGGTCGGAGGTGCCGTGCAGGAGCAGCAGCCCGCGCGCCTTCTCGTCGGCCAGCGCCAGGTTCTGCGCCACCGCGCCGCCGAGCGAGAAGCCGGCGTACACCAGCCCGCTCTCGGACACCGACGCGACCGCCGTCACGGCCCGCCGCAGCAGTTCGTCGCGGCCGCCGAGTTCCTCCTGGAACTCCTGCGCCTCCTCGACGGACTCGAAGGTCCGCCCGTCGAACAGGTCCGGCGTGTGCACGGTGTGCCCGGCGGCACGCAGCCGCTCGGCGGCGGCGTGCACGGCGGGGCGCAGGCCGTAGGCGGAGTGGAAGAGGACGATCTGGGCCACGGTTCGGGTCCTTCACCAGGGAGGTCAGCTACCCACCCATGATCCCGCATGCCCTGCCCGGCCCTGTGACCCCGCGTCCGGCTACGACACCACGTCCTTGCGTGCGAACCCCCGGAACGCCAGCGCCAGCAGCACCACCGCGTACGAGAGCGACAGCGAGACGCCCTGCACCATGCCGCCCCACTCCAGCTGCGGCTGCAGGGCGTCCGCCCAGGAGTACTGCCAGTGCGCCGGCAGCCACTCCCGCAGGTCGCCCAGCGCGGTGACGGCGTCCAGCACCCCGGTGACGATCGAGGCGAACACCGCGCCGCCGACCGCGCCCAGCGGCGCGTCCGTCGCCGTGGAGAGCCAGAACGCCAGCGCCGCGATCACGATCTCGCTGAGGAACACGAAGGCCACCGCGATGGCGATCCGGGGCAGCGCCTGCCCGGCGGGCAGGCTGACCCCGGCGGGCAGCCTGAGGTCCCCCCAGCCGTACGCCGCCGTGCCGACGACCAGCCCGATCGCGGGCAGCATCACCACCGCCGCCGCCGAGAACGCCAGTCCGACCGCGAACTTGCGGGCCAGCAGCCGGGCCCGGGGCACCGGTGCGGCCAGCAGGTAGCGCAGCGAGGACCAGCTGGCCTCGGAGGCGACGGTGTCCCCGCAGAACAGCGCGACCGGGACGACCAGCATGAAGCCGGTGCCGACGAACAGCATGGTGACCGCGAAGTTGGCCCCCGAGGCGGTGGCCAGCTCGATGAAGGTGGTCCGGCCCGGACGGCCCGGAGTGCCGCCGATCTGGAACGCGGCCAGGATGACGAACGGCATGGCGGCCAGCACCGCGCCGATCACCAGCGTGCGGCGCCGGCGCAGCTGCCGCATCGCTTCCACCCGCAGCGGCAGCGTCCGGCTCGCCCGGTACCCCTCGGCATGGTCCATCGACTCCGCGTGGTCCATCGGGACGACGCTCACGCTCCACCTCCGATCAACGACAGGAACACGTCCTCCAGCCGCCGCTGCGGGCCGGCACTCTCCACCGGCACCTCCAGCCGCACCAGTTCGGCCAGCAGCCCGCCGGCCGCCAGCCCGTCCAGGCGCACCAGCAGTCCACCCTCGACGGCCTCCACCGAGCCGACCCCGGCCAGCGCGGCCACCTTCTCGACCACGGGCACCGGGTCGTACGGGCCGGCGATGCCGATCATCAGCAGCTCGCCGGCGCCCACGATGTCCCCGACCGGGCCGGCCGTGACCAGCTGCCCGCGGTCCATCACCACCAGGTCCGTGCAGCTCTGCTCGACCTCCGACAGCAGGTGGCTCGACACGATCACGGTCCGCCCGCCGGCCGCGTACCGGATCATCACCTCGCGCATCTCGCGGATCTGCGGCGGGTCCAGCCCGTTGGTCGGCTCGTCCAGGATCAGCAGGTCCGGCATCCCCAGCATCGCCTGCGCGATCGCCAGCCGCTGCCGCATGCCCTGCGAGTACGTCCGCACCGCACGGTCCAGCGCCTCGCCGAGCCCGGCGATGGCCAGCGCCTCGTCGAAGCGCGCGTCGGCCTCCGGCCGTCCGGTCGCCTGCCAGTACAGCCGCAGGTTGGCCCGCCCGGTGAGGTGCGGCAGGAAGCCCGCGCCCTCCACGAACGCGCCGACCCGCGACAGCACCGGCGCGCCGGGCCGCACCAGGTGCCCGAAGATCCGGATCTCCCCGGCGTCCGGCCGGATCAGGCCCATCAGCATCCGCAGCGTGGTGGTCTTGCCCGCGCCGTTCGGCCCGAGCAGTCCGAGCACCTGCCCCTGCTCCACCCGGAAACCCAGCTCCCGTACGGCGTAGCGGTCCTGGGCACCCTTGTAGCGCTTGCTCAGCCCGCTGATCTGCAGCGGCACCGCGGCCAGCTCCGGATCGAAGCCGGGCCCGGCGGCGCCCCGCCGGCGCCGCAGCCGCGGCGCCAGCACCAGGGCCGCGGCCGCCAGTACGGCGATGACCGGCAGTACCCAGGTGCGCGAGGGCAGCGGCGCCGCCTCGGTGACCAGTTCCTCGACGGTCGGCGCGGTGAGCGCCCCGGCCGGCGCCACCCGGTAGGTGGCCGGCTCGGCCGGCGAGGCGTACGCGAGGTCGGTGCTCGCCAGCACCAGCCGCACCCGGTGCCCGGCCGGAAAGGTGTGGTCCACGGTCGGCAGCGCCACGGTGACCGTCTGCCCGGCGTCCGCGCCGGTGACCCGCAGCGGGGCGGCGAGCTGCTGCGGCAGCACCGCCTTGCCGTCCGGCCCGACGTCGTACAGCTTCGCGAACAGCACCGCGTCCGGCCGGTCCGCCGTGACCCGCACCGGCACGGTCGGCTGCCCGGTCAGGTGCAGCGGCGAGTCCAGCGGCGCCGAGTCGAAGGCGGCGTTCTGCCCGGGGAAGTCCAGTGACAGCCCGGCGCCCAGGGAGGCCGCCTGGCTGAGCGCACCGACGCCCGGCAGCGTCGAGATCCCTGGCGGCGCGCCGCCGGGCGGATTGGCGAGGGTCTGCTCACCGCCCGTCAGCTCGACGGTCCGCGACCCGGTCCCGCCCAGCCCCGGGTACCGGTCGGCGGTGGCCCCGCGCAGCACCGCCTGGAAGCCGGTCGAGTCGACCCCGCCGGTGCGGGTGACCCGGAACGCGGCGCCGGTGTCGTTGCTGCGCCCCTTCAGGTAGTGATCGAACCAGGCCGTCACCCGGTCGTCGACCCGCGCGCTGGTGTCCGTCCCGCCGTCGTGACCGCCGGCGAACCAGTCCACCGCCACCGGCGCGCCGTTGGCGGCCACCGCCTTGGCGATCCTGTCCCCCTGGTCCAGCGGGAACAGCGAGTCCTGCTGCCCCTGCACCACCAGCGTGGGCGCCTTGAGCTGCGCCGCCACCGAGGACGGGCTGGAGCGCTCCAGCAGCGCGACGGCCTCCGGATCGGCGTGCCCGGCGGTGGCGACCCGGTCGTACATCTGGCAGAGCGACTCCAGGAACCGCCCGCAGCCGACCGGCCCGTCCGCCTTCGGCTTCGGCCCGCCGTTCTCCCGCGGCGCCTCGCCCGAGGGGCCGAGGTCCCCGGCCGAGCCGGTGGTGAAGAAGATCCCGGCCCACAGCTTCTTGAACACGCCGTCCGCCGCGCCCGAGCCCTGCACGCCCTGCGGGAACAGCGCGTCGGCCAGGTTCCACCAGGTGATCTGGGTGGCCACCGCGTCGATCCGGTGGTCGTACGCGGAGGCCAGCAGCGAGACCGCCCCGCCGTACGAGGCGCCGGTGATGCCGACCTTCGGGTCGCCGGCCGCATCCAGTTGCACCTCGGGCCGCTGGGCCAGCCAGTCCACCAGGTGCTTGACGTCCTCGACCTCGCGGTCGGGCGCGTTCAGCCCGATCTTGCCGTCCGAGTGCCCGAAGCCGCGCGCCGACCAGGTCAGCACCGCGTACCCCTGCCGGGCCAGCTGCTCGGCGCGCTCGCGCTCGCCCTCCTTGGAGCCGCCGAAGCCGTGCGCCAGCAGAACCGCCGGGCGCGGACCGCCGCCGGCGGTGAAGAAGGAGGTGTCCAGCTGGATCTGCTGGGCGCTGCCCGGCGTCTCCGGCATGCTGAGGAAACGGTCCTCCTGATGGACCGCCTGCTCACCGCCGGACGCCACCGTCGCGGTACCGGCTCCGGCCACCGCCACCAGGGCCACCGCCCCGGCGAGCAGCCTGCGTCGGACCGTTGTTCCCCGGGCGCGCCAACGACGCCATGCCCCACCGAACTCCATGGGCGCTGATCGTATCCGCCGTCCGGGTAGGCGCCCGATAAAGCCACCACACCGTTTCGTCCGTTTCACCCCACCATGCCCGGGTATCGTACGGCGCATGCCCTGGCTGCTGATCTCGCTGCTCGCCGCCGTCACCGCCACCCTGGCGGTCGGCTGGATCGTCGACCAGGCCCTCCAGCGGACCGCCGCCCGCCACCCCGCGGCACCGGTCTGGCCGCTGCTCCGCCGCTGCCGGATCCCGCTCCAACTCACTGTCGTGTCAGCCCTGTTGATCGCCGCCAAGCCGCTCCAGCGGGTCTTCCACCTGAAGCGCGGCGACGGCGCGCAGCACCTGCTCCTGCTGTTCCTGCTCGCCTCCCTGGGCTGGCTCACCGTCCGCGTGGTGGCCGCCGTCCTGGAGGCCCTGCTCAGCCGCTACGAGACCCGTATCGAGGACCCGGCGCGCGTCCAGCGGGTGCACACCCAGATCTGCATGCTGCGCCGGGTGGTCAGCGCCCTGATCGTCGTGGTCACGGTGGCCGTGATGCTGCTGACCTTCTCCGCCATGCGTGCCATCGGCGCCAGCCTGCTCGCCTCGGCGGGCATCATCGGCATCGTGGCCGGCATCGCCGCCCAGAGCACCCTGGGCAACTTCTTCGCCGGCCTCCAGATCGCCTTCGGCGACACCGTCCGGATCGGCGACATCGTGGTGGTGGACGGCCAGCAGGGCACCGTCGAGGAGATCACCCTCACCTACCTGGTGGTCCGGCTCTGGGACCAGCGCCGGCTGATCGTCCCGGTCTCGTACTTCGTCAGCCGGCCGTTCGAGAACTGGACCCGCCGCGACCCCGGCCTGCTCGCCGCCGTCCTGCTCCACCTCGACCACACCACCCCGGTGGACGAGCTGCGCACCGCCCTGCGCGCCTGCCTCGACCGGCACCCGCTCTGGGACGGCACGGAGTGGGCCCTCCAGGTCACCGACACCACGCCCAGCACCATCGTCGTCCGCGCCACCATGACCGCCCGCACCCCCGACGACGCCGCCCAGCTCCGCTTCGACATCCGCGAACAGCTCATCGCCCACCTGCGCGACGAGCACCCCCACGCCCTCCCCCGCCTCCGCACCACCGACGGCTGACCCGCGTCCGTCCCGAAGACGAAAGCCCCCAGCGCCCCGCAAGGGGCGCCGGGGGCGGAACCGCGCGACGCGGGAGGCGAGGCGAGCACCGGAAACCCCTCCCGAAAGTCCGGCCCCGCCCGCCCCGAACGCCTACAGCACCCGCGTCATCGTCCGATGCGGAATCCCCGCATCGTCGTACACCGGCCCCTGCGCCGCGTAGCCCATCCGCTCGTAGAACCCGAGCGCCTGCACCTGCGCGTGCAGCTCGACCTCCACGCCCCCGCGCTCGGCGCCCGCGGCCTCGATCGCCCGGACGAGCTCCGCGCCCAGCCCCGTCCCCCGGGCCGCCGCGACGACCGCGAGCCGCCCGAGCAGCACCCGTCCGTCGATACCGCCCGTCAGCTTCCGCGCCTGCTCGCCGAAGATCAGCCGCGCCGTCCCCAGGGCGGCCCCGTCCGCCGCGACGGCCAGCAGGTGGACCGAGGTCGCGTCGTACTCGTCGTACTCCAGCTCCTCCGGCACGTTCTGCTCGACGATGAACACCTCACGCCGGACGGCCCGCACCAGCTCCAGGTCCGCCTCGCCCTCGGCGACCCGGATGGCAGCGGCCGGCACCTCAGCTCTCCGCCGCGATGATGTCCAGCGCCTTCTTGAGGTCCTCCGGGTACTCGCTGGAGAACTCGACCCACTGACCGTCCGACGGGTGCTCGAAACCGAGCGACACCGCGTGCAGCCACTGCCGGGTCAGCCCCAGCCGCTTGGCCAGCGTCGGGTCGGCGCCGTACGTCAGGTCGCCCACGCAGGGGTGCCGCAGCGCGGACATGTGGACGCGGATCTGGTGGGTGCGCCCGGTCTCCAGCTTGATCGCCAGCAGCGACGCGGCCCGGTACGCCTCGATCAGGTCGTAGTGGGTGACGGACGGCTTGCCCTCCCGGGTGACGGCCCACTTCCAGTCCGAGCTGGGGTGCCGTCCGATCGGCGCGTCCACCGTCCCGCTCATCGGGTCCGGGTGGCCCTGCACCAGCGTGTGGTACCGCTTCTCGGTGATCCGGTCGTGGAACTGCCGCTTGAGGTCGGTGTACGCGCGCTCCGACTTGGCGACCACCATCAGCCCGGAGGTGCCGACGTCCAGCCGGTGCACGATGCCCTGGCGCTCGGCGGCGCCCGACGTGGAGATCCGGTACCCGGCCGCGGCCAGTCCGCCGATCACGGTGGGGCCGGTCCAGCCCGGGCTGGGGTGCGCGGCGACGCCGATCGGCTTGTCGACCAGCACGATGTCCTCGTCGTCGTGCACGATCCGCATGCCCTCGACCGGCTCGGCGACGATCCGCACCGGGGCGGCCGGGGCCGGGATCTCGACCTCCAGCCAGGAACCGGCGGTGACCCGGTCCGACTTGCCGGCCGTGGCGCCGTCGAGCGTCACCTTGCCGTCGGCGGCCAGCTCGGCGGCCTTGGTCCGGGAGAAACCGAACATCCGGGCCAGGGCGGCGTCGAGGCGCTCACCCTCCAGGCCGTCGGGTACGGGGAGGCTGCGGATCTGCGCTGCGGTACTCACCCGTACGAGTATGCCGGAAACACGACACGCCCCTGCGCGCCGGTGGCCGGGCGCTACTTCTCGGTCCGCTCCGTCTTCTCGGCCTTCTCGGTCTTCTCGGTCTGCTGGTGGACGGTTCCGTCCGGGTTGCTGCCCCGGAAGGAGAGCAGCACCACCAGGATCCCGCCGCAGACGATCGCCGAGTCCGCGAGGTTGAAGACGGCGAAGTGCTGGACGGAGATGAAGTCCACCACGTGCCCGCGGAAGACGCCGGGCGCGCGGAACAGCCGGTCGGTGAGGTTGCCGAGCGCCCCGCCGAGCAGCAGCCCGAGCGCGATCGCCCAGGGCAGGCTGTACAGCCGGCGGGCGATCCGCCAGATCACCACGATGACGGCGGAGGCGATCATCGTGAAGACGACGGTCAGCGCCTGCCCCATCCCGAAGGCAGCACCGGAGTTGCGGATCACCTGGAAGGTGACCACGTCCCCGATCACCTTGATCGGGGCGTGGTTCTCCAGCCGGGCGACGACCAGCAGCTTGCTGCCGAGGTCGATCAGGAAGGCGAGCACCGCGACGACCAGCAGCACGCCGACCCGGCGCGGGCCCTTGGGCCGCTCTGCCGTCGCGTCGTCCACGGACGCCGCCCCGCTCGGATCGGCCACGGGCACCTCCACGGCATCGGCGGGGGACGGGACGGCGTCGTCCCGGGTCTGGGGGGAACCTTGCGTACTGATGATCCGCTCCGCTGCCGATGGAGCTCCCCCGGTCCGCAGGAGGGGGAGGGTGGTGGGCCGGTGACGACCTGCCCGCGTTCGCGAACGCGTCAGGCGACGTTACGGGGTCGAGCGTACGGCAAGCCCGACCCCCCACGTCGCTCCGGTCGCCCGGTTCAGCGGCGTTCCTGCTTGGCCTTGCACTGCACGCAGAGCGTCGCCCGGGGGAAGGCCTGCATCCGGGCCTTGCCGATGGCCTGCCCGCAGGACTCGCAGATGCCGAAGCCGACGCCCTCCAGCCGCTCCAGCGCGCGCTCGGTCTGGGCCAGGCTGTCCCGCGCGTTGTTGGCCAGCGCCAGCTCGCTCTCCCGCGAGATGTTCTTCGTACCGGCGTCCACCTGGTCGTCACCGGCTCCGTCGTTGGAGTCGCGCATCAGGCCGGAGATGGCCGCCTCGGCGGCGCCGATCTCGTTGCGGAGCCGCTCCAGCTCACTGATCAGCTCGTCGTGCAGCTCGTGGACCTCCTCGGTGGTCCACGGGTCCTCGCCGGGCCGGACCGGCAGCGTGGCCGGGTCCACGGACTCGGCGCCGCGCGGTGCGGTGACGGTGTCGGTGCTGCTCTTCGGTGCGGTAGTGGTCACGGTCCCCTCCCCTGGGTCGACCGCCACGGCCTTGCGTGCCCGCTTGGTGGCGGTACCCGCGCCGGTTCCCTTCTCAGCCATGGCTTTCGACCCCATCTACGAACGAATCGAGCCGCCGGTTCCCGGCGGCTTCCAGTGCCGGAACGATAATCCCGAGCAAAACCGGTCACAACATGACATACCGGCGCCTCATAACGATCCCACCCAGGCAGCCGCCCCAATCGTCACGCCCCGTTGCGCTCAGGAATGTGTGCCCAGATCGACTCCGGCTAACCTCCGCCGCCGGACGCCCCCGGGTGCCCGCCCGGAAACGGTTTGGACAAACCGACTCGCCCGGCCGATACACTGGCTCTGCGAGGCGCAGATGGGACGAGTACCGACGTACGCAGCCACCAGCGACCCGGGGACGGTGCGAGCCCGGGGGTGTGCACGGCGGGAAGATCACCCCGGAGCCGCCGGAAGAACGGCCACCGCACACCGGACGCGGCGGCCCACTAGACCCGGCAGCAAGCCCAAACAAGAGGGCCGCGAACGCAACACCGCGGCCAAGGAGGGTGGTACCGCGGGGCGGCCGTGCCGTCTCGTCCCTCCGGAGGATCCAGTCCCAGCATCCGCCGGAGGTAGACGCCCGCGATGGCCATGACCTACAACCCCGTCCCCGCGCAGGTGGATCTGCCTGCCCTGGAGCACCAGATCCTGTCCTTCTGGCAGGACAACAAGATCTTCCAGCGCAGCGTGGAGCAGTCCGAGGGCCGCCCCGAGTGGGTGTTCTACGAGGGCCCGCCCACCGCCAACGGCATGCCCGGCGCCCACCACATCGAGGCCCGCGTCTTCAAGGACGTCTTCCCGCGCTACCGGACCATGAAGGGCTACCACGTGGCCCGCAAGGCCGGCTGGGACTGCCACGGCCTGCCGGTCGAGCTCGCCGTCGAGAAGGAGCTGGGCTTCTCCGGCAAGCAGGACATCGAGGCGTACGGCATCGCCGAGTTCAACGCCAAGTGCCGCGAGTCGGTGACCCGCAACACCGACGCCTTCTCCGAGCTGACCACCCGCATGGGGTACTGGGTCGACCTCGACGAGGCCTACCGGACGATGGACCCGTCGTACGTCCAGTCCGTCTGGTGGTCGCTCAAGCAGATCTTCGACAAGGGCCTGCTGGTCCAGGACCACCGCGTCGCCCCCTGGTGCCCGCGCTGCGGCACCGGCCTCTCGGACCACGAGCTGGCCCAGGGCTACGAGACCGTGGTCGACCCCTCGGTCTTCGTCCGCTTCCCGCTGACCAGCGGCCCGCTGGCCGGTCAGGCCGCCCTGCTGGTCTGGACCACCACCCCGTGGACCCTGGTCTCCAACACCGCCGCCGCCGTCCACCCGGAGGTCACCTACGTGGTGGCCACCGACGGCGACGAGAAGCTCGTCGTCGCCGAGCCGCTGGTCGCCAAGGCGCTCGGCGAGGGCTGGGAGACCACCGGCGAGTCCTTCACCGGCGCCGAGATGGAGCGCTGGGCCTACCGCCGCCCCTTCGACCTGGTCGAGATCGAGAACGCGCACTACGTCGTCACCGCCGACTACGTCACCACCGAGGACGGCACCGGCATCGTCCACCAGTCCCCCGCCTTCGGCGCGGACGACCTCGCGACCTGCCGCAGGTACGGCCTGCCGGTGGTCAACCCGGTGCTCGGCGACGGCACCTTCGCCCCCGAGGTCCCGCTGGTCGGCGGCCAGTTCTTCAAGAAGGCCGACGAGGCCCTGGTCGCGGACCTCAAGGAGCGCGACCTGCTCTTCCGCCACCTGCCGTACGAGCACAGCTACCCGCACTGCTGGCGCTGCCACACCGCGCTGCTCTACTACGCGCAGCCGTCCTGGTACATCCGGACCACCGCCGTCAAGGACGCGATGATCCGCGAGAACGAGGCCACCAACTGGTTCCCGGAGACGGTCAAGCACGGCCGCTTCGGCGACTGGCTGAACAACAACATCGACTGGGCGCTCAGCCGCAACCGCTACTGGGGCACCCCGCTGCCGATCTGGCGCTGCGAGGAGGGCCACCTCACCTGCGTCGGCTCGCTGGCCGAGCTCACCGAGCTCACCGGCACCGACCAGAGCGGCCTCGACCCGCACCGCCCGTACATCGACGCGGTGACCTTCGCCTGCCGCGACTGCGGCGGCACCGCCACCCGCGTGCCCGAGGTCATCGACGCCTGGTACGACTCGGGCTCGATGCCCTTCGCCCAGTACGGCTACCCGTACCAGAACAAGGAGCTGTTCGAGAAGCGCTACCCGGCGCAGTTCATCTCCGAGGCGATCGACCAGACCCGCGGCTGGTTCTACACGCTGATGGCGGTCGGCACCCTGGTGTTCGACAAGAACAGCTACGAGAACGTCGTCTGCCTGGGCCACATCCTGGCCGAGGACGGCCGCAAGATGTCCAAGCACCTGGGCAACATCCTCCAGCCGATCCCGCTGATGGACCAGCACGGCGCCGACGCCGTCCGCTGGTTCATGGCGGCCGGCGGCTCGCCCTGGTCGGCCCGCCGGGTCGGCCACGGCACCATCCAGGAGGTGGTCCGCAAGACCCTCCTCACCTACTGGAACACCGTCGCCTTCCAGGCCCTGTACGCCCGCACCTCGAACTGGGCACCCTCGGCGAACGACCCGGCCCCGGCCGACCGCCCGCAGCTGGACCGCTGGGTGCTGTCCGAGCTGAACACCCTGGTCCGCGAGGTCGACGCGGCCTACGAGGCGTACGACACCCAGCGCGCCGGCAAGCTGCTCTCCGGCTTCGTCGACGACCTGTCCAACTGGTACGTCCGCCGCGGCCGCCGCCGCTTCTGGCAGGGCGACGCCGCCGCGCTCGCCACCCTGCACGAGGCGCTGGAGACGGTCACCCGCCTGATGGCCCCGCTCACCCCGTTCATCACCGAGCGGGTCTGGCAGGACCTGGTCGTCCCGGTCGCCCCGGACGCCCCGGCCTCGGTGCACCTGACCACCTGGCCGGAGGCCGACGAGTCGCTGATCGACACCGAGCTCTCCCGGCACATGGCGCTGGTCCGCCGCCTGGTCGAGCTGGGCCGGGCCACCCGCGCCGAGTCCGGCGTGAAGACCCGTCAGCCGCTCTCCCGCGCGCTGGTCGCCGCCCAGGGCTGGGGGGAACTGCCCGCCGACCTGCGCGCGCAGATCGCCGAGGAGCTCAACGTCTCCACCCTGGAGTCGCTCGCCGAGGTCGGCGGCTCGCTGGTCGACACCAGCGCCAAGGCCAACTTCCGCGCGCTGGGCAAGCGCTTCGGCAAGGGCGTCCAGGACGTCGCCAAGGCGGTCGCCGCCGCCGACGCCGCCCGCCTGGCCGCCGAGCTGCGCGCCAACGGCGAGACCTCGGTCGAGCTGGACGGCGAGACGATCACCCTCTCTCCGGACGAGGTGATCATCACCGAGACCCCGCGCGAGGGCTGGGCCGTCGCCAACGAGTCCGGCGCCACCGTCGCCCTCGACCTGGCCATCACCCCGGAGCTCAAGCGCCTCGGCATCGCCCGCGACGCGATCCGCCAGATCCAGGAGGCCCGCAAGAACTCCGGCCTGGACGTCGCCGACCGCATCGTCCTGCGCTGGCGCGCCACCTCGGACGAGACCGCCGAGGCCATCGCCGAGCACGGCCCCCTCGTCGCCGAGGAGGTCCTCGCCACCGACTTCGCCGCCGGCGCAGCCGACTGGGACTCCGAGACCTTCGCCGACGACTCCCTCGGCCTCACCTTCCAGCTCCGCAAGGCCTGACGCCCGACTACGAAGCCGCCGTCACCCCAGGGGTGACGGCGGCTTCGCCGTACCTGCCCACGCCCCACACCCTCCCCAACTCCCGCACGCCCCCTCCCAGTTCTCCACGCCTGCGCTCCACCCCAGGGCGCGCGCCCCTCTCCCTCCCCACGCGCCCCTCCCGTCGTACAGGAGAGCACCCCTCCCCCCTAATCCGGCACAGCCTTCGAGCGCACAGAAGGGCGCCCCCTCCCCGACCCGCAGC
>NZ_JBHVFE010000102.1:0-23034 GCF_042801945.1 Kitasatospora sp. NPDC057542 | reverse complement strand
CCGCTCACCAAGGAGGGGTGCCCCTCCGATGCAGATCGATCTCAGTGGACGTACCGCGCTGGTCACCGGGTCGACGGCGGGAATCGGCGCGGCGGCCGCGGTATCGCGGCCGACGTCGGCACGGCCTCGGGAACCGCCGAGCTGATCCGGCAGCTGCCCGACGTCGACATCCTGGTCAACAACACCGGAGTCCGCGAGCTGGCCGGGAAGCTGCGCGACCTGAGCAGGGCCCTGCGAGCCCCGGACTCCGCCTCGCGGGCGCGCCCGGCCGACGGGGAACCCCCGGCCGGCGTGGTCGCCGTCAGCGTCGCGGCGTGCATCGTGCGTCGCCTCGAAGCTCTGACCGATCTGGAGTGTTTGCAGCAGTACGGGGGTGGGCGGTCTCCAGCCGCGACGCTCTCCCGGGCGACGGGCCGCGACAGCTGACGGGCCGGGCCACGAGCGTCGTGCCGGCGGGACAGCGGCCGGCGCCCGGTTCGGGGAAATCCTGTGTGCCGACATCGAGGATCCGGACCCGGCCGGTCGCCGCCGCCCGGTGAAGTCGAAGGTCGCTCGGACGGACGGGGTCCGCTTGCTGCCCTCCCCGCCTGTATCCGCGCCCCGGGCTGTGGGATCACCTGCCGGGTGTGCGGGCGCGGAGCTGGTGGTGGAGGTCGTCGAGGCGGCCTGCGCCGCGGCTGCTGCGGTTCTTGATGCCGCGGCGGATCTCGTGGAGTACCGGCGTGGCGCGTTGGTCGCCGCGCAGAGCCAAGGCGGCGGCGGCTTCGAGGCGGACGTCGAAGTGGGGGTCGGTGAGGCGGGCGGTCAGCACGCCGCGCAGGACAGGGGTGTCGACGGGGTGGCGGGTGAGGGCGTGGAGTGCGCTGGTCCGGGTGACGGGGGCGGGGTCGCCGGCCAGGCGCAGGAGGACGGCGAGGGCGTCGGGGTGGTCGGTCAGGAGGGTGGGGAACGCCAGGGTGACGCGGTGGCGGACGCCCGGGTCGGGGTGGTCTGCGTGGGTCAGGACCGCCGGGAGCTCCTCGCGGGTGCAGTAGCCGGTGAAGGCCGCGACGACGGTGCGCAGGGCGTGCGGGTCCTGCTCGGTGTGCAGCCGGGGCCGGAGGAACTCGGCGGCCTCCAGGGTGAACGGCGGCTCGTCGTTGCCGTTGTCGGGGTTGAAGCCGAAGCCGAGGAAGTTGATCGCGTCGAGCGCGAAGCGCCGACGGTCGAGCGAGCCGGCGTCCCCGGCGCCCTCGGCCACGGCGCGGGCCCAGTCGAACCTCTCCTGGCTCTCCGGCTCGGCGATCCGGAACAGCGACGCGAACCAGTCGTCGTGCTCGGGGTCGGCATGGACCAGGGCGCGGGCCATCAGCTCGTCCGGCGTGCGGTGGACGCCGAGCTTCGCCTCCAGGTCGGTGATGACCGCGCGGTGGGCCGGGGGCGGCACGGATCCGGCACCGGCCCCGGATTCCAGGGCCGCCCGCGCCACCCGTAGCGCGCGGCGGTGCGGGCTGTCGGTGCGCAGCGGGTCGCGGTCGGGGGACAGCAGTGCGTTCAGGACCCAGTAGGCGCCGTTCTCGGCGGCCCAGGTGACCGGGTCGACGCCGCCGGCCCAGGGGCGGGTCGGGTCGACGTCCCACACGACGAGGCGGTCGACGACTTCGTGGCGCCCGGCGTGCGCGGCGGCGGCCAGCAGGGTGATGCCGTCGTCGCCGGTGAGTTCGTCGTTCGCCGCGTCCTCCAGGAACTCGAAGACCGTGGTGTCGTCGCCGCGCTCGATGGCGGCCAGCAGGGAAGGCAGATCCACCGGCCGATCATGCCCGCCGCCCGAACGCCGGGGCGAACGGTTTTCCGCCCAGCGGCCCCCGGCCCCCGCTCCCTTCGGGGATGAGCAGGCTGTGGGTGTCATCCGGGTGGCCGGCGGCGGCGTCCCCCGGGGCCGCGGCGGTCAGGGATGTGGTGCGGTGCCTCAGGGACATCGGTTCCTCTCGAACGGGCAAGCCGCCGGGCCCTGTCGGCCCGGCAGGGTATGCCCCGAGCTGATAGCGCCGGCGGGTCGGAGGTCGATGCCCGGCCGACGAAGCACCATGAACCGCAGATGACATGACGAGACGTCAGTTTTTGGATCCGGTGGCATCCGACAGGACTCGGCCCGGCAGCGGCCTGCGACTGCAGGGCTTCACCACGGGAGCTACTTCGGCGTGGGGAGGGCCTCTTCCTTCTGCGCGTCCGCCGCGCCTCCCGCCGCCGGACCTGCCCGCAGCCCCGGCGCCAGCAGCAGGGTCGCGGCCAGCGAGGCCGCCGCGGTCGCCACCATGCCGATGGCCGGCGAGGTCAGCTCGGCCGCCGAGCCGGCCGCCACCGCGCCGACACCCTGCATGGCGAGCATCCCGGAGCTGTGCAGGCCCAGTGCCTGCCCGCTCAGCTCGTCCGGTGTCAACGCCATCAGCCGGTCCTGCAGCGGCAGCCCCGACCCGTACCCGACGGTGGCTGCCGTGACCAGGACCAGGGCGACGGGCAGTCCCGGGTCGAACGCGAAGAGCAGGTACGGGGCGGCGAGCAGGACGCACAGCGGCACAGCCGACCGGTTCCGCCACCGGGCGGGCAGGAAGCGGCCCACGACGGCGTCCCCGACCAGCATTCCGACCGCCCCGAAGGCGAACAGCAGGCCCGCGTCGCCGGGTGAGTAGGGGACGTAGAGCGACTCCACCCCGACGATCAGGCCGTTCGGCACCCACAACGCCAGGTAAACGTACCGGCGCGGCACGCAGGACCACAGCCGCGCGTTGGTCCGCCAGGTCCGCGCGACCGACGCCCTCCCCACGCCCCGAGGGGGCCGGCTGCTCAGCCCGCACCGCGCCACCACCGCGGCCAGCAGGTACAGGCCGACGGCGAGCAGCGGCGTGCCGCGCGCCGAGAGGACCGTCACCAGCGCGCCGCCGAGGGCGAAGCCGCCGATCTGGATGACCCCGGCCGACATGTTGAGGACGGAGCGTCCGAGCAGGTAGCCGTCCCGGGTCAGGACCTCGTTGAGCAAGCCGTACCGCACCCCGCCGCTGACCGACCCCACGAGGCCGAGTCCTCGTCGACGCGCAACCATCCGAACCCGAAGCCCACTGACGGGCAGGGCGACCGGACCGCTGAACCCCACGAAGGCCGAACACCAAGACGGTGGCCGAACGTCGATCTCTCGGTCACCTCACGGGTGTGGACGGATCTGGCATCGTCCCCGTTCCTGAACGTCGAGGAGGGACTGCGGCCGTCCGTTCCGATCTCAGGTACCGGCTCGGACCGAACTGACCGGCTCCGGCGCGCGCTCGTCGGGCAGGGGCACACCGACGTCGAGACGGCCGATCACCTGGCGGGCCGCTTCGGCGAGTTCGGGCGGGCCTTCGACGGTGAAACGACAGTCGAAGGTGACGAGGAAGCCGATGAGCGCCGACCAGGACCACGCCCCCATTCGGATCCGGGTGATCCGCTCGTCGATCGCTTCGAAGCTCGCCGCGCCCGGAGCCCACTTCGCCACCAGCGTCGCGGGGCACTCCATCAGGACGGTGCCCCAGCACGGCCAGGTGTCCGCGGTGTCCCCCCGGTCGGGCTGGCTCTGGACGAAGCGGGTGATGTCCGCCTCCGGCGCTTCCCGAGGACCGAACCGCCAGGCGGTGGAGGTCAGTTGCCCGATGCGGTCGAGCCGATAGGTGTGCCAGGAGTTCCTGCGCTGGTCGTACGCCACCAGATACCAGCGCCCGGACCAGACGACGAGCCGATGGGGTTCGGCCAGGACCTCGTCGTCCTCCCCCGGGTCGCGGTCGATGGACCGGTAGGCGAACCGCACCAGCTCGCGCTGCTGCGCGGCGGCGCTCAGCTGCGCCAGCAGCGCGGGACCGACCTGGGGCGGGGCCAGCTCCCAGGCGTTCTCTATCTGCTCGATCGAGAAGGTCGCCAGCCTGTGGGCCAGGTGGGGAGGCAGGAGCTCCTTGATGGAGTTCAGCGCCCGCTTCGTGGCGTCCCCCATGCCGGTCACCGAGGCCGGAGCCGTCTGCAGGGCCAGCGCGATGGCGATGGCCTGCTCGTCGTCGACTATCAGCGGGGGCAGCCGCGCTCCGCGGGACAGCCGGTAGAAGCCGGAGGGGCCTTTGCGCGCCGTGACGGGATAGCCCAGTTCGCGCAGTCGGTTGATGTCGCGCCGGACCGTCCGCGGGGACACCCCCAGCCGCTCGGCCAGACCGTCGCCGGTCCACTCCTTCTGGGCCTGAAGCAGGCTGAGCAGCTCCAGCGTTCGGTTGGCGATCACCGATTGCCCTCCGGATTGGTGTCAGTAGCGGTCAGAATACGTCCTCTTCTTTTGGCAGGGTGCCATTGGCTCGGAGGCCGGACGCCTCCCCGGCACCCCCAGTACCTCGCCCTCGGCGACCGAACCGGGTGCACCCCCATCGAACAGAACGGAGGAACGCTGTGTCCGAGAATCCGGCTCGGCCCTCACCCACCGACCGGGACGCCTGGTTGGGCCTGGTCGCCATTTCCCTCGGTGTCTCGCTGGTGGTCGTGGACTTCACCATCGTCAATGTGGTGATGCCGCCGATCATCGACGACCTGGAGATCTCGGCCTTCGGCGCTCAGTGGATCCAGGAGTCCTACGCGATCATCCTGGCCGCCCTGCTGCTGGTGATGGGCCGCTTCTCGGACATCCTGGGAGCGCGCAGGCTGTTCATGGTCGGGACCGTGATCTTCGGGCTGGCCAGCATCGCCGCGGCGGTGTCGCCCACCGGGGAGCTGCTGATCGCCGGCCGGTTCGCGCAGGGTGTCGGTGGCGCGATCATCATGCCGACGTCACTGGCGCTGCTCAATCTGACCTTCCGGGGTCCGGACCGCGGCAAGGCGTTCGCCATCTGGGGATCGACGATCGGGGCGGCCGCCGCGGTCGGACCGCTGCTGGGCGGCTGGCTCGCCGACTACTCCTGGCGATGGGCCTTCGGCATCAACATCGCGGTCGTCGCGCTGATCCTCGTCGGCGTCATGAAGTTCCTCCAGCCCTCCCCCCGCCAGCCGGGACGGATCGACGCCGTCGGCGCGGTGCTGTCGGTGCTGGGCCTCGGACTTCTCGCGTTCGCGCTGATCGAGGGACGCAACTACGGGTGGTGGGAACCGCGCAAGGACTTCGGTCCCTTCGGGGACGGCACGGGCCTGTCGGTCATCCCGGTCGCTCTGGTCGTCGCGGTGGCGTGTCTCGCCCTCTTCCTGTTCCTCCAGATGCGGCTCACCCGGAGCAACGGCACGGCGCCGCTGATGGACACCTCGCTGTTCGGCATCAAGTCCTTCAGCACGGGCAACATCGCGACACTCATCATCGCCCTGGCCGAGTTCGGCATGCTCGCCGTGCTGCCGCTGTGGCTCCAGTACGCCCTGGACTACTCCCCGGTCCAGACCGGGCTGCTGGTCTTCGTCGTCGCGCTCGGCAGCTTCTTCGCGAGCGGCGCGAGCTTCGGCATGGCCGAGAAGACCGGGCCGGTCGGCCTGGTCCGGATCGGCCTGGTCCTGGAGGCCGCCGGCCTGCTGATGTTCGGCCTGCTGGCCGGCAGCGACTCCCAGTGGTGGGTCATCGCCATCGCCCTGTTCCTGTACGGCATGGGGGTCGGCTTCGCCACCGCCCAGGTCACCAACGTGGTCCTGGCGGACGTGCCGCCGCGGCAGGCCGGCCAGGGCTCCGGAATCCAGAGCGCCGCGCGCCAGCTCGGCTCCGCACTCGGTATTGCGGTCCTGACCTCGACGTTCTTCACGGCACTGGCCTCCGACCTGTCGGACCGGCTCGTCAAGCAGGGAACACCCGAGGCCGGCGCCGACCAGTTGTCCTCGGCGGTCTCCGACAGCGCAGGCGCGATGATCTCCGGGCTGGGCGACAACCCGCAGACGGCGTCCGCCGCCGACGCCGCCCGCGACGCCATGTCCCACGCGATCCAGATCAACGGCTACACCTGTGCCGCGCTGCTCGCCCTCGGCATGCTGGCGACCTTCCTCATCCCCCGGCCCAAGCAGGGCGCCCAGCAGTGGGGAGAGGGCCGGGACACCGAATCCGAACGTGCCAAGCGCTGAAGAGCAACCCTGAATCGGAGAGCCATCCCGATCGAGACGGATGCGGTGTTCCCGCACGCCAGCGTGATCACCGCATCCACCGCCGGCAGTGTCTCAGGCTGCGAAAGGACCCCGCCACCGCCAGGGCACGGCGTGGAGCGTGTCCCCGCCGAGTCGGCCGGCATCATCACGAGCAGGCCGGCAGCCGCGCACCAGTCACCCGATTGCCGCAGCCCGTGTGCGCCAGAGGGGTGACGCGGCGACCGTGGTACTGCAAGCAGACCGGGTCTCCTGGCCCAAGCCAGGGAAACGACTGCCCAGGCAACAACCATGCAGTCAGGAACGCCACCGGGTTCCACCGCACCTTCAAGGAGAACCTCGATGCGTACTGCAGCACGGGCCTCGGCGCTTGCCACCGCGGCCCTCCTCGGCATGGCACTCGCCGGCCCCGCGGCAAGCGCGGCGACCACACTCACCCCCCGGAACAATGTCGTCAGACTCATGAACAAGTCCACCGGCTGGTGCCTGTACTACGACGGCAACACGGTGAAGACAGCCACCTGCGGCAACTCGTACACGGACCAGAGATGGAACGTCGAGCCGCTGGGAGGCGGCATCTACCAGCTCCGGAACCTCGACTACGGCACCTGCCTGTCCGGCTCCCCCTACAGCGAAGGCCAGAAACTGACGGCGATCCGATGCGGCGGCGCGGGAACCAGATGGTCCCCCGACTACTCCCCCGCACCCGGCGCCACGGTCAAGTGGTCGGTGTCCGACGGCAGCAACACCAGGTGCATGGGCAGCAACTCCGAACACAACACCTACACCTGGACCTGCACCTCCAGCAACCGCCAGCAGTGGCAGCTGATGAACGCGTAACCGCCTCACGATCCGGGGGTGTCACCAGCCCCGGGGCACTGCTCGTCCGGATCCGGGTCGACCCGCGCGTCCAGCTCGGGATCGTTGAGGACCGCCGAGCCCGGCTCCCCCGACGAGGAAGGCCTGCGCCCGCTGGCCACCTGAGCCGCCACCCGGGAAGCCGGCACCCCTTCTCGCCAAGCAGCGGAGCACTGACCAACCCCGCCCCGCCGAGGAACCCTGCCCAAGGCACCACCGAACCCGCGCGCCGAGACCCCACGAGGGCCAACCAGCGCGCGGGTTCCTGCTGTCGAAAGTCCGGGAGTCAGCGAACTCGCGCGCTTCCAGCAGGACCAACCCGAAAGCCGCCCCAGAAGAACCGTCAAACGGCAACTATCGCGAGCAGCCACAACCAGGTCCGCGGCGAAGTCCGACGCCAGCAGCACCCAGGCCTCTCCCAGGCTCTCCGCGCCGTGCAGTCAGCCGGTCCGGTTCAGGCCGCGGCCACCGGCGCGCGGCGGCCCGGGTGGTGGGCAGCGGCCCCGATCACGCACAGCACGCTGATCAGCAGCACCCAGGCACCGAACTTCTCGACCGACACCGGCTCCCAACCGTGCATCTGGTACGGGTACCGCCAGGCACCGGCGTAGGTGGCGATGTTCTCCGCCAGCCAGAGGAAGAAGCCGATCAGCACGAAGCTCAACGGCATCGGCATCCAGTAGGTGTGCCGACCGACCGTGTAGTGCACCCGGGCCCCCGCCGTCACCGCGACCAGCAGCGCGGCCAGCGGCCAGCGCAGGTCGGGCACCCAGTGGTGGCTGATGAAGTTCACGTACAGCGCGCCCGCCACCACCGCCGTCGCGGCCGGGCGGTAGCCGGTGAGTTCCAGCTTGAGCAGCCGCCAGACGGCGCAGATGTAGCTGCCCACCGCCGCGTACAGGAACCCGCCGTAGAGCGGGACGCCACCGAACTTCAGCAGCGCGGGCTCCGGGTAGGACCAGGAGCCGAGCGCCACCTTCACGTACTCGAAGACCAGGCCCAGCAGGTGGCAGCCGGCGATCACGGCGAGGTCCCGGCCGCGCTCCCAGCCGATCAGGTGGAAGACCACGCTGAGCACCACCCCGTACGCGAACAGCAGGTCGTAGCGGGCCACCGGCAGCACGGGCAGCAGGTTGGACAGCCCGACCCCGGCGAGCAGCGCCACGGCGAACGCGCAGCTCGCGGCCTGTCGCAGGCCGAAGCCGACGAGCTGGCGGAGGGCGTGAAGCGCCCAGCGAGCGGCCCGGGTGGCGGCGCCGGTCGAGGTGGTCGCATCGTGCATGCCGATGAGGACGCACACCGGCCCCGAACGGTTGTCCGCGCACCCGGCCCGGCTCGCCCATCCCCGCCGCCCGGCACCCCCGGCCCGTGCTTCAGGCCCGCGCTCAGGGGCCGTCGGCGAGCCGGATCGGGATGGTGAGGAGGAACAGCCGTCCGGCCGCGGCAACGGGCTGGAAGTCGAAGACGCTGGTGACCGGTCCGGTGATCAGCAGCTTGCCAGAGGCCCGGGTGACCGGGAAGGCTCCCGCCTAGGCCTTGAGACTCCTTGGTGGCTGTGACCGCTTCGCACTACCCGCCCGGCGCACCCTGCTGGGTCGATCTGACAGTCCCTGGCCAGCAGGCGGTGGCGAGCGGCTGTGACCCGATCGCGGCACCTGCGGCAATGCCGACGGCACGACGCGGTACGGTGCGCCACGGAGTGTTCGCCGTCACGTGGATTTCTCCTTGCTTCGGACGACCGCGACTACGGTGAGCGTTACGGCGCAGACCACGAGCACGGCCAGCACCGGGTTGACGTACGAGGGGATCACCACGGGGACCGTGCGGCCGTCGGAACTGACGCAGCCGAACTCGACCGCGAAGAGGTGGGCGTGCGCGTCGGTCAGGCCCGGCATGAGCACCCGCCCGCCGCCCTCGATGACGGTCCCCACCGGCGGGTTCACCCTGCCGATCGCTTTGATCCTGCGGTCCTGGATGACCACCGACACCGGCTCGGTCGGGTCGGGGTCGGAGCTGACGGCGTCGAAGGCGCGCACGGTCTCGATCAGGATCGGCGCGGGGGGCTGCTGCCGACGAGGCGTCCGAGGATCTCGTCTGCGGTCCTCGGCTGAGCCTTCCGGGTACCCGGGCTGCGGGCCCGGGCAACCGCCCCACCAGCGCCCCGTCCTGGCCGCGGCGCACCGGCAGCCGGAACTGCTGCTCTCCGTCGTTGCGGGGTTGCGCGGATTTCCTCCGGTGAATTTCGCTCGGTCGGTCATAGAAGAAGTCCCGGCCGCCTCAGCGATCCGGGCCTTCGCCGTCTCGTGGTTGCCGTTTCGGTTGCGCCCGGCACACCTACCGCAGGGCCCGCTCCGCTTCCGCCGCCACCGCCGTGGCGACGGCTGCCAGTGCGGGCGAGTCGAGGCGCCACTGCTGCCAGTAGAGGGGAACCTCGACCGTGCTGCCCGGGAGGAACTGGACCAGCACGCCGCTGTGCAGCCGGGGCTCGGCCTGGATACGCGGGACGAGGCCCCAGCCGAGACCGGCAGTCACGGCATCGGCGAAGCCTTCACTGGAGGGGACGTAGTGCCGCCGCGGCAGGCTCGCTCCCCGACCACCGGTCAGTTCACCGACGAAGGCGTCCTGCAGCTCGTCACGGCGGTCGAAGCAGACGACCGGCGCCTCCGGAAGCAGCCGGGCCGGGTCACCGTCGAGCCAACGGGCAGCGAACTGCGGCGTAGCCACCGGAAGGTAGACCATCGCACCCAGCCGGTGCACCGAGCAGCCCGCCACCGGATCGGGCGAGGAGGTGACCGCCGCCATCACCTCACCCGCGCGCAGCAGCGTGGTCGTGTGCGCCTCGTCCTCCCGCCGCAGGTCGACGTGGACCCGCGCGTCCCGCGCGAGCGAGGCCAGCGCAGGCACGAACCAGGTCGCCAGCGAGTCCGCATTGACCGCGATCGGCAGCCAGGAGGGACCCGACGGCCCGGCGCCCTCCCCGCTCTCGGGCATCCCCAGCGCGTCACGCGCGTCGTCCTCCAAGCGGGCGAGCTGACGGGCGAAGCGCACCACGACCTGGCCCGACTCGGTCGGCCTCACCGGCCGGGAACGTGTCAGCAGTACCCGCCCGGTCCGCTGTTCCAGCGCCTTGATCCGCTGGCTCACCGCCGAGGGCGTCACGTGCAAGGCGGCCGCCGCCGCGTCGAAGGTGCCCTCGTCGATCACCGCGAGCAGAGTCCGGACGAGGTCGTGGGGCAGCTCAGCCTTCATGGGTGCTAATGATACGTAAAAATCTTTAGCTGGTCTTGTGTCGCGTCGGCTGCCTACGGTGGCACTCATGGGAAGCACGCTCACCGCCGCCGTGGCCGGATTCGGAACCGGCCTGTCACTCATCGTCGCCATTGGGGCGCAGAACGCCTTCGTCCTGCGCCAAGGCGTCCGCCGAGAGGCGGTCCTGCCGGTGGTCGCGATCTGCGCGGCCTCCGACGCGGTACTGATCGCCTGCGGCGTGGGCGGGCTCGGCGCCCTGATCACGGCGTGGCCGGCGGCACTGACCGCGGTGCGTGCGGTCGGTGCGGCCTTCCTCCTCTGCTACGCCGTGATCGCAGCTCGGCGTGCCTTCCGGGCCTCCCGCCTGGAGGGCAGCGGACCCGCCGTCCGCTCCGGCCGCCGCGCGGTACTCAGCTGTCTCGCGATGACCTGGCTCAACCCGCACGTCTACCTCGACACGGTGCTCCTGCTCGGCGCCGTCGCGGCCACCCACGGCACGCTGCGCTGGCAGTTCGCGCTCGGCGCCGCACTGGCCAGCCTGTGCTGGTTCGCCGCCTTGGGCTTCGGCGCCCGCCTGCTCACCGGCTTCTTCCGCCGCGCCTCCTCCTGGCGCGTCCTGGACGCCCTGGTCGCAACGACGATGCTGGTCACCGGCCTCTCCCTGGCCGCGGGGGCCTGACTGGACCTCTGCTGCGCGTCACCATGCCCGCGCAGGACTCGCCCGGCTCTGGTCACACCGGTCGGCTGGTCTCAGTTCCGGTCTCGTTCACCCTCGTCCGGGCGGGTTCAGCCATCGCCCAGCGATTCGCTCCGCCGTGGGTCAGATCGGGCCTGAACCCCGGCGAACAGGGCCCAGGAGAATCGGAAAGCGTGTTGGGGGCAACCCCTCACGAGTTCGAATCCCGTATCCTCCGCCTTCACGAAGGCCCGGACCGCATCACGCGGCCCGGGCCTTCGTCGTCTCGTGGTTTCGGCTCTGGTCGCAGTCGCCGCCCCGCCTGCGGTCGTTCCGCGAGCGGCCATCGGACGACCGCGGGGTCAGGCCGTCCGGCTGGGTGCCGGGCGGACCTGGCGGCGGATGGCCCACGCCGCCGCCGCGAGGGCGAACCCGTAGACGGACACCAGCCCGTGGCCGTTCTCCTGCGCGATCCACATCGCGAGGCCGAGCGCGGGGACGCCGGCCGCCAGGGCGATCTCCTTGGGGAGGCGGGTGCGGGTGAGGAAGGCGAGGGCGAGGGTGGCGCCGAGGAAGTAGGTGGCGCCGGAGCTGCCGGCGAAGTTGCGCGGATCGGTGCTGGGGCCGCCGCCGAGGCCGAGCAGGGTGTCGATCCGGCCGGGCAGCAGGATGCCGGCGAGGAAGAAGCCGAGGGTGAGCGGACCGCCCCAGTACCACTGGGCGAGCGCGGCGACGGCGGCGAGGGTGACCAGGTTCCACAGGCCGCCGAGCAGGCCGCCGTTCTGCATGAACACTGAGGTGAACTCACGCCACCAGCCGGACTTGGCGGGGTCCGCGTCCAGCGCGTCCATCGCGCCGGACCAGGCCAGCTGGAGCAGGACGCCGCCGACGGCGACCGCGGTCAGAGCGATCGCCGCCCACGGGAGCGGCCGTCCGCGCAGGGTGTCGCGGCCCACCACGCCGAGCCCGCAGTTGACCATCATGACCATCAGTGCGGCCGTGGTCACGTTGAAGACGATCGCCCCCATGTCCGACTCCTCCCCCCGGTTCCGGCGTTTTCCAACACCGTTCGAAAATCTGGTGGGGCAAAGCTAGCACAGTTTTCGAACAGTGTTGGAAAACGCTGTACGGTGAAAGCATGAAGCTCACCAAGGAGCGCATCGTCGACGCGGGCATGGCCGTCTTCGCCGAGGTCGGCTACCAGAACCTGTCCATGCGCCAGGTCGCCGACCGGCTCGACGCCCACGCGGGCAGCCTCTACTACCACGTGCGCGGCAAGGACGAGTTGCTCGCCCTGATGGCCGACCGGATCTGCCGCCGGGCCTACGACGCCGGCACCGAAGCCCTCGACGCCCTCCCGCCCACCGCCACCTGGCAGGACCGCATCGAGGCCCAGGCCACCACCCTGCGCCTGGGCATCAAACAGCACCCCGGCGGCGCCCAACTCCTCGCCGAGAGCCCCGGCATGCTCAGCGTCGGCGCCCTCTCTTTGATGGAACGCCTGCTGCGCACCCTCCTCGACGCCGGCCTGCCCGCCGACCAATGCGGCATCGCCGCCGACACCCTGCTCAGCCACGTCACCGGCTTCGTCCTCCAGGAACAGAACCAGCCGGCCGCCCCGCCGACCGTCACCGCCGAGCTCTACACCGAACTGCGCGAGCAGTTCCCTCTGGTCATAGGCGAGTTGATCCCGCGGCTGAGCCAGGACGAGAAGTTCACGCGGAGCATCCGCCTGCTCTGCACCGGCTTCGCGGCGCTCTCCTAGGCGGCGGGAACCAGGTTCACGCCGAGATCGTTTCAAACGATGTTCGAATGATTCGAATGAGTGGGGCGCCATCGCGCCACCCGACACCGGGGAGGGAAACCGTGTCGAAGGACATGTACAAGGAGTTCTCGGACAACGTCGACCGCGAGGTCGCGAAGCTCGTGGACCGGACCACCCGCAAGGCCGCGCAGGCCGTCGACGGGGCACTGGGCAGGACGGGTGCCGCGGGGGCGTTCGACACCGCCCACTGGCAGCGTCGGCTCGACGAGTTGCTCTCCGCCCACCGCATCCCCGGCGCCGTGTTGGCGGTGCTCACCG
This sequence comes from Kitasatospora sp. NPDC057542, assembly GCF_042801945.1. Classification (NCBI taxonomy): domain Bacteria; kingdom Bacillati; phylum Actinomycetota; class Actinomycetes; order Kitasatosporales; family Streptomycetaceae; genus Kitasatospora; species Kitasatospora sp. NPDC057542. The sequence goes on along the minus strand of NZ_JBHVFE010000102.1, from coordinate 10,081 downwards.
GCGGTGAGATCCATGAACTGGCCAGTGGCATCCTGCACACCGGCACCGGTGTCGAGACCACCACCGACTCGGTGTTCCAGATCGGCTCGGTCAGCAAGGGCTACACCGCCGCCCTGGTCCTGAGTCTCGCCGACGCCGGCAAGGTCGACCTGGACGCACCGGTCGCGGCGGTCCTGCCGGACTTCGCCCTCGCCGACGCCGACGCGGCCCGCATCGTCACGCCGCGCCAGCTCCTCAACCACACCAGCGGGATCGAGGGCGACCACGTCAACGACACGGGCCGCGGTGACGACTGCCTGGCCCGCTACGTCGACAGCACGCGCGACGTCGGCCTCACGAACGCGCCCGGCACCACCATGTCGTACTCCAGCACCGGCTACAACGTCCTCGGCCGGATCGTCGAGGTGATCACCGGCCTGACCTGGGACGAGGCGCTCAAGGAGCTCATCTGCGACCCGCTCGGGCTCCGGCACACCATGACGCTGCCCGAGGAGGTCCTGCGCTTCCGCGCAGCGATGGGGCACATGGGCGAGCCCGGCGAGGACCCGACGCCCACCCCGCTGTGGAACATGCTGCCCCGCTCTGCCGGACCGTACGGCGGCATCAGCGCCACCGCGGCCGACGTCGTCCGCTTCGCCCGGCTGTTCATCGACGGCGGCACCGCGCCGGACGGCACCCGGGTGCTCTCCGCCGCGGCCGTGGAGGCGATGCTGACCCGCGAGGTGGAGATGCCCGACCAGTGGTTCCTCGGCGCCCACTGGGGCCTCGGCTGGGGCCTGTTCGAATGGGACGGCGCTCGCGGCTTCGGCCACGACGGCAGCACCTTCGGCCAGCTCGCCTACCTGCGGGCCATCCCGGACAAGGGCCTCGCCATCGCCCTGCTCACCAACGGCGGAGGAGCCGCACCGAAGGTCCACGAGGCCCTGTGCCGCGAACTGAGCGCGAAGTTCGCCGGGGTCGCGATGCCGGCGTTCGGCCCGTCCGACAACCCCCCGGCGGTCGACACCGAGCCGTTCACGGGCCGCTACGAGCGCGAGGGCTTCCTCATGACCATCACCGCCCGCAAGGGCGACGGCGAGGGCGTGCTGGATCTGCGCTACGAAGGCCGGGGAGGCCTGGCCGGCACCTTCGACCCGATCGTCTGGCACCTCACTCCGGTTTCCGACTCCCCCACCAGGACCGTCTTCGCGGGCCGCCGCAACACCAAGGACGCCTGGATCCCCGTCGTCTTCTACGCGCTCCCCGACAGCACCCGGTACGTCCACTTCGGCGTCCGCGCCACCGCCAAGTCCGCCTGATCCCACCACCCGCGTGGCCGGGGAGGACATCCGGGCGGTGACCGCCCTCGTGATCGCCGCCGTGGCCCCCGAGGGCACCTCTACGATCCGAGGGATGTACCACCTGCGGCGCGGATACGGCAGCCTGCTGCCGAAGTCGGCCGCGCTCGGTGCCCACCTGACGATCGACCAGGAGTAGCCGTGACCAACACCGTGCCGTGGAAGCAGAACGCGCTCGCCGACCTGCGCGAGTGCCTGGACCTGATGACCGCAGACGGCACGGTCCCCGGTGGTGTCATCGCCCACGGCACCTTCGACACCGAGCCCGGCTACCTGGCCTCCGGCGTCGTCGCCCCCGATTGCGGCGACGCCCGGCCGGGGCCGGACACGATGTACGACGTGGCCTCGCTCACCAAGGTCCTGGCCACCTGGCCGCTGGTCGGCACCTCCCTCATGGATGGCTTCACCCTGGACACCCCGATCCGCGAACTGCTGACCGGCATCCCGCCCGAGGCGCCCGGCGGCCAGGTGACGGTTCGCCAGGTCCTGGCCCACACCTCCGGCCTGCGGGCCGACACCCGCCTCGACCAGTACCGGCACCGCGCCGAGCCGCTGGCCGAGCTGATCTGCGGAGAGCCTCTGATCGCCGGCCCCGGAGCCGGTCACCGCTACATCAACCGCGGCTTCATCCTCCTCGGCCTGGCCCTGGCCCATTACCGCTGCCGGCGCCTGGACGAGCTGGCGGCCGAGTTCTGGCAGGACCTCGGCATGACCAGCACGACCTACGGACCGGTGCCCCGCTCCGCTCAGGTCGCCCCGACCGAGCAGCGGCTGACCGGCGGGCCCCGGCTGTGGGGGATGCCGCACGACGACAACGCCGCCCTGCTCGGCGGAGTCGCCGGCCACGCCGGGGTGTTCACCGCCCCGGCCGACCTCGCCGCCTTCGCCGTCCACCTGCTGTCCTCGCACGCCACCGGCGGGCCCCTGGGCCGCTGGCTCACCTACAGCATGCGGCCGCAGGCCGAGATCGAGCCGGGCCTCGACCGGGGCCTGGCCTGGATCCTCGCCGACGAGGGCAGGGTCGCCTACCACCACGGTTTCACCGGGACCAGCCTCTACCTCGCCCCGGCCACCGGCCGCTACCTGGCCATCTGCACCAACGCCGTCTACCACCACCGGGACAACCGCACCCGCCTCGCCCCGCTGCGGGCCCTCGCCCTCAAGGCGCTCACCGACGAACCCTAGGAGGCCCCCGTGCCCCGCCCCACGCTCGGGTCCCTCACCACCCTGCGGCTCGGCGGCCCGGCCAGCGACGTCCTGCAGGTCGCCGACCCCGACGCTGGTCGGCGCTTGGGCACAAGGAGTCCCGTGGGCACCAAAACCTCCACGACGGCCGAGACCGTAACCCTGCGCACCGCCGTCAGCCGCCACGACGACGGCGAGCGCCGACACTTCGCCTGGGCCACCGACGCCCCACCGCTTCGCCCAGCTCTTCGGAGTGAACCGCAGCGCGATCACCAACGCGATATGCCGAGGTCCGCCCGCTCCTGGCCCAGCTCGACCGATGCATCCCTGCCGCAACCGCCCGCTTCCGCACGCCCACGGACGTGGCCGCCTGCCTCGACGGCGCCCAACCAAAGAACAGCATGTCGCTTCTCATCGAGCCCTGAGTTGCGGTCCCACCGTCGGTGGGTGGCGGCCGTCCACGCACATCGATCTGCGCCCGGCCGGCGAACCGCGGGTGACCTGCGGTGTCAGTCGTCTGACAGTCGACTACCGGTGGCCTATCGGTCGTTCGGCGGGGCAGACGGCCGGATGACGGTGGCATGAAGGCGGCGCCTGACACCGTGCAAGGCGGCCGGCCGGAGCCAATCGGGCGGTCCGATCCCGAAGGAGTCACATGCGCACACCCCTCACGATCAGCGGCGCCGGGCTCGGCGGTCTCACGCTGGCCCGGGTCCTGCACCTCCACGGAATCCCTGTCACGGTCCATGAGGCCGAGCCCTCCCCGTCGGCGCGCGCGCAGAACGGGCCGCTCGGCCATGAATCGTAGGTACCTGCCGGGCGAGCTGGCGCAGGGCCGCGGCCGGTTCCGGGTTCGATGCCGGTTGCGGAGCCGGACCCCGTCGCGGCTCATGAACGAAAAGCTTCACTCAACACCCAAGGAGGAGGCCCTCAATGGCCAAGGAACAGCACAGCGCCAAGAGTGGCGACGCGAAGGCCGGTGGGACGTCGCGGCGCAGTGCGCTGAAGGCGGCCGTGGCCGGGGCGGCGGCGGTCACCGCGACGGGCGCGGCCGCCCCCATCGCGCACGCGGACGGGCCCAGGCGCGGCGCACCCACCTTTGTCCTCGTCCACGGCTCGGGGAGCAACTCCTTCTACTGGCAGCCCTTGTTGCGCGAGCTGGGTCTGCGCGGACACCGTGCGATCGCGGTCGACCTGCCCGGGCACGGGCTCGGCGCGTACCTCCCCGAGTCCTACCAGTCCCCGCAGGACCTTGAGCGGCTGCACACCGAGCCGTCCCCGATATCCAAGGTGACGCTGGGCGACTTCGCCGCGCATGTCATCGACGTGGTGCGGCGGGTGCGCCGCAACGGCCCGGTAGTGCTGGTCGGCGGAAGCCTCGGCGGTGCGACCCTGAACGCGGCCGCCAACCAGGTGCCCGAGCTGGTCGCGCACCTGGTGTACGCCTCCGCGTTCTGCCCGACCGAGCACCCCTCGGTGCTACAGCTGATGATGACTCCCGAGGCGGCCACCAGCTCCATGTACAAGATCCCCGCGGTCCAGACGCCGCCGGAGCTGGGCGTCAGCCGGGTCAACTGGCGCTCGGGCGACCCTGCGTTCTTCGCGATCGTCAAGGAGGCGATCGCCGCCGACCGGTCGGACGCCGAGGTCCGGGCGCTGATGAACGTCCTGGAGCCGGACGAGTCGGCGGCAGTAGGCGTGAGTGAGGACGCCCGCGGGCTGCCGGCGACGTGGGGCCGGGTGCCGCGTACGTTCGTGCGCTACACGCAGGACCGCACCATCCCGCTGCCGCTCCAGGACCTCATGATCCGTGAGGCGGACGACGTCACACCGCACAATCGCTTCCGCGTGCGGTCGCTGAGCGCGCCGCATGCCGGCCCGCGTGACCCGGGGCTACTGGCGCACGAGCTGGAGCTCGTCGCAGGGCTCTGCCGCTGAGCGCGTGCCACGGCTTCCATCGCCGCCGCCGTCAGCCGCGGACGAGCAGGTCCGCGGCACCCACGACGGCGGTCGGGGACGACACCGTCGGCGCTGCCAACCCGAACGGCTCGACCACCGTGCTGCGTGCCGATGTCCTTGGCACGCTCGGCGTTACCGACGCGCTCGACGAACCGTGGTGTCGTGGGAGGTGTGCCTGCTCCACGAGAGACTCTGCCCGCTGTGGAAGCTTCCGGTGTGAGCCGGCAGTCGGGCTATCCGGGGATGAGGCCTTCGTCGCCGAGCATCTCGCGAACCTCCTCCAGGGACGCGTCGGGCGAGGGCAGGATCAGTTCGGAGGGTTCCAGGGCGTCGTCGGGCAGGGCGGTACCGAGGCGGCGCACACCGTCCAGGAGGGCTCCCAGGGACCTCCTGAACCCTTCCTCGTCACCGCTCTCCATCTCTGCCAGCAACTCGTCGTCGAGAGCATTCAGCTCGGGGAAGTGCGAGTCGTCCAGCCTTACCTGGCCCTCGCCCATGATGCGCACGATCACGGTGGTCTCCCATCTGTGAGTGGGGCTCCAGCCGGAGTGGTCGGAGCGCTGCCCCCATCCCATCGCTCTTCCACCGGTGGCGCTGATGCGATCGGCGCGTGGCGGGCGCCCTTCACCCATCCGAGCGCCCGAGGGCGTGACCTGTTGTCGTTGTGGGGCGCTTTTCGGGTCGGGTGCCGGGTTGTCTGGACCTGCGGACGGCGCGACCGAGGACCACACGCCGAACCACTGCTCGGCGCCGTACTCCTCGAACCGCTCCACCTCGGTGAACCCCAGCTTCGCCGCGACGCGCATCGAGGCGGAGTTGGCGGTCTGGGTGCAGAGCACCACCGGCTCGCCGGGAAGCGCGCCGGCGAACCAGTCGAGCGCCGCCGCGCACGCCTCGGCGGCGTACCCGCATCCCCACGCCTCCGGTAGGAACATGTAGCTGAGCTCGGCCTCCCCGGCATCCGGACGGACGTGACCCGGACGCTCCGCGTCGCGCCGGTCCACCATCGCCGCTTGGCCCGGGCTCGGGAACAGGTACCGGAACGGGGACGGGGTCGCAGCCGAGGCGGCGGCCCGGCTGCAGCGCGAGGCCCGGCCCGCGCCGTGAACTGGGCCCGACAGGGCTGCGCCGCCCTCGGCCTTCGCCCACGAACGCGGCATCGTCCACCGGGACATCAAGCCGGCGAACGTACAGTAATCGTGCACTCGGGTATTGGAACTCGCGGAATTGCCCCGCGGCGGGCGGTTCGGTGGCGAGCTGGAACAGCGCGGTGGAGCGGGTTGCCGCGAGCCGGAGCCGAGCTTGCGGAGTCGTTCACCGGTCGCCCAGGCGCTGATCGGGCGGCCGGGCTGGCCGCCGGGGAAGAGCCAGGGGCAGTCGGTGGTGGGGCGGGTTGGTTCAGGCGTTCACGAACGTGACGTCGACCTTGTTGCTGTATACCGGCGGGCTGTCGTTCGTGAAAACGGCGAGCTTCACCCTCTGGGGTCCGAGATTGTCGGGATTCCTGCGGTTGGTAGAGACCTCGGTGCCCTTGCCGTTCGCATTCGCGGAGACCGTGTAGAGCTCGGTCTTCCCGTCCTGCTTGTAGAAGGTCGCGTTGGTCACCATTTCGAGGTTCGTGCCTGCCAGCACGATGTCGTCGCCGGGGGCGAATTTGCCGTCGTCGACGGTCGGGATCTGGATTTGAGGCGTGCTCATACGGCACCATCTCCGATCGAAGTGGGCTTGTTTTCCCGAATGCCTCGAAAGGCACTCGTGGTCGAACGTAGGCACGCGTGCGGGGCGCGGCAACCGCAACCGGCGCGCCCGGCCGCGTCGTCCACCCGGGCGTGCCGACCGCCGTCGCCCCGGTGGTCGCGTCGGCGGCACGGGCCGGTGTTGTGTTCCGCCGTCACGCGTCGACCGTGGGGTCGGCGGGCGTGGGCCGGGTTCCTCGCGTCGTTCCCGGGCGTGCGGTCGGTGCGGGCCGTCGGCCGGTCAGGTAGTCGGCCGGAATCGGAAGGTGAACGTGTTGGCGTCACCTGGGTCACGGGTGACGGTCAGATCCTTCGGCAGTAGTGTGCGTCCGGTGTCGACGTCGAGGCATTCGCCTGTCCGGGTGAACACGATCCAGCCGGAGGAGTCCTGGCTCTGCACCGGGGTGACGAAGACGCCGTAGGACCAGTCCGTGGTGATGTTGTCCAGGCGGCCCGACCTGCCGCCTGGGATCGTCACCGGGGCCATACCGGCGTGTTCGATGTGCAGCGTGTCGGCGGGATCGGCGTCGAAGGACAGGTTGTCGCCCGTGTCGCCCGTCGTCTTCATGGTGAAGTGGCGGGGGGCGGAGGCTGGTGAGTCCAAGCCGCTTCTGTGGGCGGTGGCGGTCATGGTGTGCAGGCCCGGGGTCCAGTCGGTGGTGGGAGTGTAGGTCCAGGTGGTACCGGTCACGACGGCCTGGCCCGGCAGTGGGGTGTTTCCGTCGGCAAGGGTGACCTTCTCCACCCCGGGATCGGTCGTGCCGACGACCGCCTGCCGCGCGTCGGTCACCGTCGAGCCCTCCACCGGAGCAGAGATCACCGGAGCCGACCGCAGTGGTAGGGCCACGTCGAAGGTCACATAACGTGGTGACGAATCAACGAAGCCCCAGCCGTCATCGAGCGGGACTCGATACCAAGCGGTGGCGGCGACGGTGTGGGAGCCTCCCGTCCAGTCCTTCGTCGGCGTCCAGGTCCAGGCGCCGTTGCCGGAGAGCGAAGCATCGCCCAGGTAGATCCCCTCCGAGAGGGTGACCCCCTGAGCCGGGGAATAGGCTCTGCCGGTGACCGGCTGCCGCGGATCGGTCACCGTCGAATTCTCCTGCGGGGAATCGACATCCGGGGCAGGAGGCGGTTCGTGCAGTAATTTCTCTTTCATGAGTGGCTCCCCTTGTCCAATTCCCCTACGCGGGGAATGCGGCGGCACCGGAGGATTGAACCAAGGTGACGCAGTGCCCTGTCCCGCGTCGCCGTCGGCCGGAACGAATCCACGCCCGGACACCAGTTTCGAGGCCCGGGGATGGTCAGACCTCGCGGGAACAGGCCGACCAGGTGACGGTGCCGAGCTCGACCACGTCTGCCAGGGGCGCCGTCGACGGACGGCGAACCAACCGACACGTAGCCGAGAACGGCGCTTTGGGTGCCCGCCGGCCCACTCACGCCGAGCGGTGTCGCACGGTCCGGGGCCTGCTCCAACTCTGGCTAGGGCAGGTCGAGTTCACCGTCAGACATGTCGGCTTTCCTCACAGCTCACCGCGCGAGCCTGCGTGTGGGACAGCACTATCCGGCGCCGTGTGGGATCGACATCGATGATCTTCACAGTGAGCAGGTCCCCGACCTGAGCAACATCCTCGGGCCGTTCTGCAGGCGGTTCGGAGAGCTCGGTGTTGTGCACCAGCCCCTCGAAGCCGTCCTCCCGGTCCTCGATACGGACGAAGGCGCCGAACGGCACGAGTTTGGTGACCGGCCCGGTGACGATCTGCCCGACCTGCCGCGCGACCTGCAGCATCGGGTCCTCCTGCAGCGCCTTGAGCGAAAGCGATACCCGTTCCCGGACCATGTCGACGTCGAGGATCTCGGCGGTGACCTCCTGACCGACCGTGAGGATGTCGGCCGGATGGTCGATGTGGCGCCAGGAGATCTCGGGGATGTTGATCACCGCGGTGAAGCCGCCGATGTCCACGAAGGTATCGCCGAAGCCGGCGATCTCGGTGACGGTTCCCGTGCAGGTCCGGCCACGGCGCAGAGTCTTGAGGAAGGCCCAGTCACGGTCGCTCGGGGTCGGTTCTGTTCTCCACCGGGCTCGTAGGACGCCGTCGCTGTCGGGCAGGACTGCGGTGAACAAGGGGTGGCGCTCGTCGATGTACACGGGCAGGAGAGCTGCGGCACGTGCGCCGGCGATCTGCGCGGCGAGTTCCGCGAACTGGGTCTCGTCGGCGACCGTGCTGGTGATCTGCCCGTCTTCGGTCTCCCACACGAACTCGACCAGGCCCTCGTCGGGGAGATCGGCCAGGACCGCGGCTACGTCGGCGGAGAGGTCCGGCCAGACAGTCAGCTTCGCGCGCGGAGCGAGGCGGGCACGCACCGTGTCCAGGGAGCCCTCATCGAGCCGGTGCCAGCGGGAGGCGTTGTCGACGTGGTTCTCCTCCAGGATCGCTGCGTGGCGCATCGCCACGCACCAGCGCAGCCGCGCCCAGAAGAGGTCGTCGGCGGGGCGCTGTTCGCCCGGCTCGTCGAACTCCGCATCGTAGGGGGAGGCATCCACAGGTTCCGGGAAGAGCCCCTGTGCGCAAGTGCGAGCCACGGCCCTTTCGCAGGGGACGTTGCTGCCGATTTGACATCCCGGTCCAGGACGGTCCCGCACGCCCCGCACATCCACTCGCGGACGTTGAGGGGTTTGGGGCCGTCCTTGGCGCCGCAGTTCGAGCACACCTGTGAGGTCGGCTCGAAGCGGCCTATCCGGTGGAAGGCACGCCCGTAACGGGCGGCCTTGTACTCCAACATGGTCACGAACGCCGACCATCCGGCGTCGTGCACGGACTTGGCCAGGCGCGTGCGGGCGAGCCCCTTCACCGCCAGGTCCTCCACCGCGACCGCTTGGTTCTCGCGGATCAACTCGGTGGAGAGCCGGTGGTGGAACTCGCGCCGCGCGTCGACCACCCGGCCATGAGCGCGGGCGACCTTGACCCGGGCCTTGTCCCGGTTCTTCGATCCCTTCACCTTTCGGCCGAGGGCCTGCTGCGCCTTCTTGAGTTTCTTCTCCGCGCGGCGCAGGAACTTCGGGGAGTCGATCTTCCGGCCGTCGGACATGACCGCGAAGTGCGTGAGCCCGAGGTCGATCCCCACGGTGGCGTCGGCCTCGGGCATCCGCTCAAGGTCGGCGGCCGGGTCGGTCTCGACCACGAAGGAGGCGAAGTACCGCCCGGCGGCGTCCTTGACCACAGTCACCGTGGACGGCACCGACGGCAGCGACCGCGACCACTTCACCCGTACATCGCCGATCTTCGGCAGACGCAGCTTCCCGCCACCGGTGATTCTCCACCCGGCATTGGCCGTGAAGCGGATCGCCTGCCGGCTGTCCCTGCGGGACTTAAACCGGGGCGCTCCCGTCTTCGGCCGCTTGCCCTTGATGCCGTCGAAGAAGTTCCGGTACGCGGTGTCCAGGTCCCGCAACGACTGTTGCAGGATCACCGACGACACCTCACCGAGCCAAGCACGCTCAGGAGTCTTCTTCGAAGCCGTCAGCCGCCTGGACAGCTCCGCCGACGTGACGAACGGCAGCCCAGCAGCACGGGCGTCGTCACGGACGCGAAGCGCGTCATTGAAGACCACCCGGGCACACCCGAACGACCTCGCCAGAAAGGCGCGCTGACTGACGCTCGGGTACATGCGGAAGCTGTACCGAAGCTGCATGACGGCCACCGTAGCATCCTGGTTCATGTCACCACGCTGGAATCCGAACCCAGACGTGCGCACCGGCCGTCACGTCATCGGGAGTGTCATGAATTAGGTGTCTTCCTCCCCGAAGGAGTCACCTGATGAGCACGATGACGGATCACCTGATCGAGACGGCGGGCGGCGTGTCGC
>NZ_JBHVFE010000101.1:0-23053 GCF_042801945.1 Kitasatospora sp. NPDC057542 | reverse complement strand
GGCGGGCCCGTCCCCGTCGCCCGGAGCCCCGGCCCCGGGGTACTCAGAGCGGCTGGGCGTCCGTCCTCGGGTGTGCGTGCGCAGGAACAGGGCGCTCGTGCTCAGGAGCGGGCGCGCCGAACCAGGTGCGCAGCGCCCGGACCAGTCCGTCCGGGTCCGCCCGGTCGGGCTCGGCGGCCCAGGCGACGTAGCCGTCCGGGCGCAGCAGCAGGGCGCCGGCCGGCGGCTGCGGGCAGCAGGCCGTGACGAGGTCCACCCGGTCCTTCCAGCCCGCCGCCGGGTCCGCGAGGCCTGGCTCCCCGCCGGTGAGGTCGATGAGCAACGGGCGCCCGGTGCGGGCGAGTCGGGCGATCCGGACGGGGCCGTCCGGGGTGGTCGCCGTGAGGTCCGGCACGAACCGCCCGGCCAGCGGGTGCGGGCAGTCCACCTCGTAGCGGACGTCGCTGCCCGCCATCAGCGCGGCGATCCGGCCGAGGTTGTCCGGGTGCGCCAGCAGCTCGTCGAACAGGGCACGCACGGCGGTGGTGCCGGGGCCGGGGGCCATCAGGGCGGTCTGGGCCTGGGAGTGCATGAACACCCGCTCGCCGACCGGGCGGCGTTCGCCCTGGTAGCTGTCCAGCAGGCCGGGCGGGGCCCAGCCGTGCAGCTCGGCGGCGAGCTTCCAGCCGAGGTTGGCGGCGTCCTGGAGGCCGAGGTTGAGGCCCGGACCGCCGGTCGCGGCGTGCACGTGGGCGGCGTCGCCGACCAGCAGCACGCGGCCCCGCCGGTAGTTCTCGGCGAGCCGGGTGTTGTGGCCGACCTGGCGGCGAGGGGTGAACGGTCCGGGCGTGCGGGCCGGGGCGAGCGCCAGATCGGCGCCGGTCACCCGGTGGATGCTGGCGCGCAGCTCGTCCAGGGTGAGCGGCGCCGTCTCGTCCACCGGTCCTGCGTCCCACTCCATGGTGGCGACCATGGTGATGTCCGGGCCGAGCGGGGCGAGGACGATGACGCCGTGTTCGGTGCGGGTGTGGGTGAACGGGCGGAACGGGACCGGGCAGCCGGGCAGCAGGAACTCGCCGTCGGCGGTGGTGCGCACGTCCTCGGGGAGGCACACGTGCGCGATCCGCGAAACCGGGTCGGACGAGGTCACCCCGGGGAAGCCGATCCCGGCGAGTTTGCGGACGGTGCTGCGGCCGCCGTCCGCTCCGACCAGGTAGCGGGCGCGCAGCCGCTCGGGGCCCGCCGGGCCGCTCAGCTCGACCGTCACCCCGGCCTCGTCCTGGGCGAAGCCGGTGAGCTCGTGGCCGTGGCGCACGGTGATGCCGAGTGCGCGGGCGCGTTCCTCCAGCACCTCCTCGATGCGGTGCTGCGGTACGGGCAGGGCGTGCAGCGGGTTCTCGTCGAGCAGGTGCAGCTCCAGCGGGAAGGCGCCGAACACGAAGCGGGGCACGGGCCGTGGCGCGCCCGGGGTGCCGGTGAGCGGCTCGTACAGGCCGCGGTGGTCGAGCAGCCGGAGCACCTGGCCGACCAGCCCGTTGGCCTTCTGGGCCTGTGAGCGTGCGGGCAGCCGTTCCAGCACCACCGGCCGGATTCCGGCCAGTGCGAGTTCGCAGGCCAGCAGCAGCCCGTTCGGGCCCGCGCCGGCGACGACGACGTCGTGGTCCATCTCGAGTCCCCCTCTGAGAGCGTGAGTTCAATGTGGCGACGGGGCCGGCAGCCCGGCGGCCAGCTGCCGCAGGGCGTCCTCGAGCACCGACTGGAACGGCACCGGCGGGTCGGCGGTGAGGTACTGGTCGTTGGCGGCCTTGATCGCGGCGAGCGCGGCCGCGGTGACCAGCTTCGGGTAGAGGTCCCGGTCCGGGTCGGTGCCGGTCCGGGCGGCCACCGCGGCCGTGAGCCCGGCCGCGGTCCGCGCCGCGTCGCGCATCAGCTCGGCCTGGAGCACCGGCTCGCGCAGCAACTGTCGTATGGCGGCGGTCCATTGTGGGTCCGGCTGCTCGGTCGCGTCGTGGTACGGGGCGAGCAGGGCCCGGGTGAGCGCTTCCCAGAGCGGTTCCCCGGCGGGCCGCTCCCGCAGTGCCTCGGTGGACTGCCGGAGGCGGTCGCGGTGCCGGTGGACGATCGCCTCGGCCTTGCTGGAGAAGTAGTTGTTGTACGTGCGGGGGGACACGCCGGCGGCAGCGGCGATGTCCTCCACCCGGACGTTCTCCAGCCCCCGCTCCACTGCCAGGCGCAGGGCCGCCCAGCTGAGTGCCTCCCGCGTCGCGGCCTTCTTCCGTTCCCGCAGACCGGGCTGACCCTTCGTCATGGCCACCACTGTCCCGCAAAGAGTGCGTGTTGCGCAATAGTGCGCGGCATGCAAGTTTTTCCCGGGCGCGTGGATTGTGGCGAGCCGTCCGCCACCTGCGGTTTGTCGCTGATAGTAGTTGCCTGGTCGCGGAGCGATCCCCGCCAGGAGCCCTTCCCCGCAGGCTTTCCGGCGGGACGACTCGACAGGACTTGAGGAGCGGTCATGGGTGGCAGACAGCGTCCGCCGAGAGTGCGGACCCCTCGTCAGGGCAGGCCCGCCGGCGCCGGCGCCCGGGTGAACCCCCGGGCGGAGTTCGCCCGCATCGAGGGATTCCTGGCCTGGGAGGCGGAGGTCGCGGCGGCCGAACGGGACGCCCGCGCGTTCGCCGCGCAGTTCCCGTGGCTGCCGGCGCCGGAGCGGGAGAGCCTCGAACAGGCCTACGCCGCCGATCGCTTGCGCTATGCCGAGGAGGTCGTCGACCGCGCGGTCGAGCGCTGCCGCCGGCTGGCCGCCCGATACCGCGCAGAGTGCCGCCGGATCTGCGCCCGCTGGGCGGCGCTCTGCCTCTCCGTCACCGTGGCGGCGGCGCTGTTCGCCGTCGTCCCGGCCGTCCTGCGCGGCTGATCGGCTCCGGGCCCGCCGTCGACGGGCCCGGGTGCGACGAGGGCCCGCTGTGCCGCTCCCGGCGCAGCGGGCCCTTTCCGGCGTCGGGGCGGGATCAGTGGTGGCCGTGGCCGCTGGTGATCTCCTCGCGCTCCTCGACGGTGGGCTTGGTGATCTGGCCGTACTTGCCGTAGAAGCCGCGGGAGAGCTTCACCCGCGCTCGGGTCCACAGCCCGGCCTTGCGGGCCACCCCGTTCTCGTCCACCTCCGGCGGCAGCTCGGAGGGCTGCGGCTGGTCGTGCGCGGTGAGGGTGTAGAGCCGGCCCGGTGGCAGCGGGGCGTGCACCTCGACGAACTCGCCGTGCTGGAGCCGGTTGATGACGCCGGTCTCGCGGCCGTGCAGCACCTTCTCCCGGTCCCGCCGCTGGAGGCCCAGGCACCACCGCTTGGTGATCACGAAGACGACCACCGGCACGGTGAAGAAGCCGATCCGCACCGCGTAGGTGATCGCGTTGATCGAGAGCTGGAAGTGGGTGGCCAGCAGGTCGTTGCCGCCGCCGGCCAGCAGGAGCAGGTAGAGGCCGATCCAGGCCGCGCCGAAGGCGGTGCGGACCGGGGCGTTGCGCGGCCGGTCGGCGATGTGGTGCTCGCCCCGGTCCCCGGTGATCCAGGCCTCCAGGAACGGATAGCCCCAGATGAACAGCAGCACGAGCGGGAAGACCATCAGCGGGATGAGCACCCCGAGGTTGAGGGTGTGGCCGCCCCAGACGCTGATCTCCCAGCCGGGCATCACGCGGATCAGGCCCTCGGAGAATCCCATGTACCAGTCCGGCTGGGCGTCGGTGGTCACCTGGTCGGGGCGGTACGGGCCGTACGCCCAGATCGGGTTGACCGTGGCGATCGCCGACATCACCGCGACCACGCCGAAGACCAGGAAGAAGAAGCCGCCCGCCTTGGCCATGTAGACCGGCATCAGCGGCATGCCGACCACGTTCTGGTTGGTCCGGCCGGGCCCGGCGAACTGGGTGTGCTTGTGGTAGAAGACCAGGATCAGGTGCGCCGCGAGCAGGCCCACCATGACGCCCGGGATCAGCAGGACGTGGACGGTGAACAGCCGGGGAATGATGTCGGTGCCCGGGAACTCGCCGCCGAACATGAAGAACTGCAGGTAGGTCCCGACGATCGGGATGGCCAGGATGGCCCCCTCCATGAAGCGGATGCCGGTGCCGGAGAGCAGGTCGTCCGGCAGCGAGTAGCCCATGAAGCCGTCGAACATGCCGAGGATCAGCAGCAGCGCGCCGAAGACCCAGTTGATCTCGCGCGGCTTGCGGAACGCACCGGTGAAGAAGACGCGCATCATGTGGGTCAGCATCGAGGCGACGAAGACGATCGCCGCCCAGTGGTGGATCTGGCGCATCAGCAGGCCGCCGCGCACGTCGAAGCTGATCCTGAGCGTCGAGTTGTAGGCCTCGGACATCGCGATGCCCCTGAGCGGGACGTACGCCCCGTCGTAGACGACCTCGCCCATGCTCGGCGTGAAGAACATGGTGAGCCAGACGCCGGTGAGGATGATGATGACGAAGGTGTAGAGCGCGATCTCGCCCAGCATGAAGGACCAGTGGTCGGGAAAGATCTTGCGGAGATTGGACTTGGCCAGGGAGTAGACGCCGAGCCGGCCGTCGGTCCAGTCGGCCAGGGCCTCGGCCTTGTTGGCGGGCTCGGCGCGCGTGCTGGTCGCCGGTCCCGGCTGCGACTGCTGGTCGGTTCTCACGACGGGCTCCCCGGCGTCCTCGGCGTGCCGTGCTGGAGGCCCGCCGGCGAGAACGCCGGCCGGCGAAGTGTTGTGATCATGGGACCTCTCGATACGGGTCCGCCGGCCGCACCGGCGCGCGGACCAGGTGTTCCGCCGGACCCGTTGCTCAGGGTGATGGATCGCTTACTCTGTCATGCTGTCGGCAGGGGGCCGACTGTGCACGTCCATCGGCCCGTCCGGCCGCTCGTGTCGGGCCGGACGGGGGTCCCTGACGCCCGATCGGCTGGCCGCCGCTCGGCCCAGCGGGTGCCGATGCTGCGGTCGGGTGCCGCTGAACCGTTTCGGCGCGCGCCGTGTCCGGGGGTTGCGCGGTCCTGGGCCTACGCTGCGCCAATGGTGGATCACCGTGAACTCTTCGAGGACGTCACCGAGGCCCTGGCCCGCGCCGGGTTCGACACCGGGCAGGGGCCCTCACCGCTGTGGATCGACCGTCACCCCGAGGGTGTGCTGGTCGGCTGGAGGCCGGGCGCGGAGCCGGGTGCGCCGCCCTCTCGGGAGGCGCTCGCGGCGTTGAGCGGCGCGGCCGCGGTCGTACTGCGCGAGTGCGGCTACCTGGTCGCCGGGACGGAGGAGGGTGATCTGCTGGTGCGTTGCGCCGAACCGGTGACGGTCCCGGAATCGTCCGACCCGGAACCGGTGCCGGAGCAGTGGTGGGGGTGACGCGCTCCTCCTGACGGCCCTCCGGCCTGCCGGTTCGCTCGATGCGGGGGTCTCATACCGAACCCTTACCTGAAGCGGGGGTGCAGTTGACCTCGTCGGCTCTAAGGTTTGCCTAAGCTAAGCCAGACGCCCCGGACGCAAGTGTCCGGGGCGTCTCGGCTGCGCCGCTCCGCCGCCACCGCAGCGGGGTCGAGGACAGGTGAACGATCCGGGCCGGGCCCGGGGGAGGAGCCCGCCGCATGTGGGACGAGGCGTTTCCCAGCTTCCTGATCGGGCTGCGCGAAGGCCTGGAAGCCGGACTGGTCGTGTCGATCCTGATCGCCACGCTGGTCCGGGCGGACCAGAAGGCCCGGCTGCCTCAGGTGTGGACGGGCGTCGCGGCGGCCGTCGCGCTCAGCCTGAGCTTCGGCGCGGTGCTCACCTTCACCGCCGCCAGCCTCTCCGGCCACGCCCAGGAGGCGTTCGGCGGAGTGCTCAGCCTGATCGCCGTCGGCTTCGTCACCGCGATGGTGTTCTGGATGCGGCGCTCGGCGCGCACCCTCTCCGCCGAGATCAAGGAGAAGGTCCAGGCCTCGCTGGCTATGGGCGCCGGCGCGCTGGTGCTCACCAGCTTCCTCGCGGTCGCCCGCGAGGGCCTGGAGACCTCGCTCTTCCTGTGGACCAACGTGCGCACCGCCGGGGAGTCCACCGGACCGCTGATCGGCGCGGCCGTCGGCCTGCTGCTCTCGGCCGGGCTCTGCTGGGGCCTGTACCGGCGGGCCCTGAGGATGAACCTCACCCGGTTCTTCGCCATCACCGGCATCGGCCTGATCGTCGTCGCGGCGGGCGTGCTCGGCTACGGCCTGCGCGACCTCCAGGAATCCGGCCTGGTCGGCGGCGGCAGCTCGTACGCCTTCGACCTGAGCGGGCACCTGGACGCCTCGTCCTGGTACGCGACGCTGGTCCAGGGCACCCTCAACCTGACCGTCACCATGACGGTGCTCCAGGTCGTCGGCTACGTCGCGTACCTGGGTGTCGTGATGACGCTGTTCGTCGAGGGGGTCCGCGGCGGCGCGAGCGCCCCGGCCGCTTCCCCCGCCGCGGCGAAGGCCGTCGCGCAGAAGCCCGTCGAGGCCGGGGCCGGACCGGTGCGGGCGGGCCGGCCGCGCTGGGTGCTGCCGACCGCGGCTGTCGCCGTCCCGGTGGTGGTGGCCGCCGCCGTGATCGCGGTCAGCGACGGCAAGCAGGACGGCTCGGCCACCGTCGCCGTCTCCGAGCAGGAGTGCGGCAAGGGCTTCGCCGACCCGCGGCCCGGCCAGCAGGTGTTCCAGATGCGCAACACCGGTGACAAGGTCGCCGAGGTCTACCTGGTCGACCCGGGCAGTGGCGCGGTGTACGGCGAGATCGAGGGCCTGGCGCCCGGCACCACCCGCGCCCTGACCGCCACCATCGGCTCCGGCGACTACGCCTGGCGCTGCGTGCCCACCGGCGGGAAGCCCGTCACCTCGGCCGCCGTGCACGTCAGCGGCGGCACCGAGGTCAAGGCCGTCAAACCGGTCACCGAGGACGACCTCAAGGCCCCGCTCGACAGCTACAAGGAGTACGTCAACCAGGGCCTTGCGACGCTCGTGACGCAGAGCCGGAAGCTCCAGGCCGACGTGCACGACGGCAACCTCGCCGCGGCGAAGGCCGACTGGCTCACCGCCCACCTTCAGTACGCCTCGCTCGGCGCCGCGTACGGCACCTTCGCCGACCTCGACGGCAAGATCGACGGCCGCCCGGACGGCCTCGCCGACAAGGAGCGGGACCCCGGCTTCACCGGCTTCCTGCGGCTGGAGTACGGCCTCTGGCACGGTCGGTCCGCCGAGGAGCTGACGCCCGTCGCCGACGAACTGGCGCAGGACGTCGCCAAGTTGGCGCACGACTTCCCCGGGCAGGACTTCGCCCCCGGTGACCTGCCGCTGCGCGCCCACGAGATCCTGGAGAACACCCTCCGGTTCGAGCTGACCGGCGACACCGACATGGGCAGCGGCACCAACCTGGCCACTGCCCAGGCGAACCTGACCGGCACCCAGGAACTGCTGACCCTGCTCCAGCCGCTGCTCGACGGGCGGGACCCGCAGGTGCTCGTCAGGGTGAACGCCGGGATGAAGCGGGTCGGCGACCTGGTCGCCGCCGCCGACCGGCCCGAGGGCTGGACCCCGGTCGACCGGCTGCCCGCCGACGCCCGGCGGCAGCTCAACGGTGCCACCGGCGAACTGCTCGAAGACCTCGCCCCCGTCCCCGCCCTGCTCGAGATCCGGAAGGCCGCCTGATGACCGACCACACCGCAGCCACCGGGTCCTGCCCGTTCCCGCACGTCGCGCAGACCGCAGCCGCCGCAACCGGGGACCCCGTCGCAGCCGGGGCTGCTGTCGGGGTCGCCGCGCAGGGCGGCTGCCCGGCCGGACCGGCCCGGCGCAGCTTCGTCCGCGCCGCGCTCGGCGCCGGCGCCGGAGCGGCTGTCCTGGCCGGCGGCGCCCTCACCCTCGGCGCCGGCCCGGCCGCCGCCGGGGAGGGCGAGCACGAGAGGAGCGGGGCGGTCCCGTTCCACGGCACCCACCAGGCCGGCATCACCACCCCGGCCCCCGGCTTCGCGGCCTTCGTCTCCTGCCAGGTGATAGCCCGGGACCGCACGGGGCTGGAACAGCTGTTCCGCACCCTGACCGAGCGGATCCGCTTCCTCACCGCCGGCGGCACCCCGCCGGACCTCGGTGTCGGTGCGCCGCCCTCGGACAGCGGCATCCTCGGCCCGACCGTTCCCACCGACCACCTGACCGTCACGGTCGGCGTCGGAGCCTCGCTCTTCGACGACCGCTACGGGCTGGCCAAGGCCAAACCGGTCAGGCTCGCGCCGATGAGGACATTCCCGAACGACAACCTCCAGGCCGCCGAACTGCACGGCGACCTCTCGCTGCAGATCTGCGCCGACCGCCAGGACACCGTGCTGCACGCGCTGCGCGACATCACCCGGCACACCCGGGGCGCCATGCAGATCCTCTGGCGGATCGACGGCTTCCAGAACCAGTCCCGCCCGGACGGCGCGCAGCGGAACCTGCTCGGCTTCAAGGACGGCATCGTCAACCCGGACACCGGATCCGGGCGCGAGATGGACCGGCTGGTCTGGGTCACCGACGGGACGGGCGAGCCCGCCTGGGCGACCGGCGGCAGCTACCAGGTGATCCGGATCATCCGGATGCTGATCGAGTTCTGGGACCGCGTCACCCTCACCGAGCAGGAGAAGATGTTCGGCCGCCGCCGCGACACCGGCGCGCCGCTGGACGGCGTCCGGGAGACCGACGCGCCGGACTACGCCAAGGACCCGAACGGCACCGCGATCCCGCTCGACGCGCACATCCGGCTGGCCAACCCGCGTACCGCCGACACCGACGACTCGCGCATCCTGCGCCGGGGCTTCAACTACGACCGGGGGATCGACCAGACGGGCAACCTGGACATGGGCCTGGTGTTCTGCTGCTACCAGCAGGACGTGGTGCGGCAGTTCGAGGCCACCCAGACCCGGCTCGTCGGCGAGCCGCTGGTGGACTACATCTCGCCGACCGGCGGCGGGTACTTCTTCGTCCTGCCCGGCGTGCGGGACGACGCCGACTGGCTCGGACGGGGGCTGCTGGCCGCCGTCTGACGCGGTGCCGGACAGGGCGGGCCCCGGCGCGCCCCCTTCGGGGCCGGGCCCGTTCAGGAACCGAGGGTGAAACCGATCACCGCGCCGCCGCCCTCCCGGTTGGCGGCGAAGGCCGTCCCGTCGTGCGAGCGGGCCACCTCGTGCACGATGGCCAGGCCCAGTCCGGAACCGGGCAGGCTGCGGGCGGCGGTGGCCCGGTAGAAGCGGTCGAAGACCCGGTCGAGGTCGGCCGGGTCGATGCCCGGGCCGCGGTCGCGCACCTCCACCCGTCGGCCGCGCACCACCACCTCGATCGGGCTCGTCCCGGCCGGGTCGAACTTGGCGGCGTTGTCCAGCAGGTTGCCCACCGCGCGGGCCAGCGCGTCCGGCCGGGCGGTGACGACGGTCCCGTCCGCGTCCACCACGATCTCCCGGTCGCTGCGCCGCCGGGCCTGGGCGACGGCCTGCCGGACCACGTCGGCGAGGACCACCTCGGTCGGCCGCTCGTCCGCCCTGCGGTCCGCCGCGAGAGCCACCAGCTCCTCCACCAGCTGGGTCAACTCCCTTGCCTCCTCGGCCAGATCGGCCATCAGCGCGGCGCGTTCGGCGGGTGGCAGCCGGTCCAGACCGGGGAGCACCGAGAGGTTGGTGCGCAGGCTGGTCAGCGGGGTGCGCAGCTCGTGCCCGGCATCCTGGACCAGCCGGCGCTGGTTCTCCTTGGCGGTGGCGAGCCGGACCAGCATCCGGTCGAAGGCCCGGCCGAGCCGGCCCACCTCGTCCGTTCCGGCGGCGGGCACCGGGACGTCCAACCGCCCGCTGGTGGCGACCAGTTCGGCCGCGTCGGTGAGCCGGACCAGCCGTCCGGTGATCCGTCGGGCGAGCAGCCGGCCGGCCCCGCCTGCGAGCACCGCGACGACCGCCACCAGGGCCACCGTGCGGGTCCGCAGGGCGGTCAGCAGCTTCTCGGTGGGCCCGACCTGCTGGATGATCTGGACCGCGCCGCGCCGGCCGCCGAGCGACACCACACCGACCCGGTAGGCGTCGCCGTGCCAGTGGCGCAGCCCGGTGGAGGTGCGGCCGGGCTGCTCGGCGTGGGCGAGGTCGTGGTCGGCCGGCGTCGGCGGCAGGTCGAGCCGGGCGGTGCCGGGCAGCACCCGGCCGTCGGGGTCGAGGGACTGCGTGGTGACCCGGATCGGGCGCACCAGGTCGTCGCTCAGCCCGCTCGGACCGGCGAAGTCGCCCGGGAGGAGGACCTGCCGCTCGACCTGCCGGTCCACGGAGTCGACGGCGGCGGTGAAGTCGGCGGTCTCGTCGTCCCGGATCAGCCTGGCGGCGGCGTGGTAGCCGAGTGCGCCGATCAGCACCGCGACCAGCGCGGCGATCGCGGCGAAGGCCAGTGCGAGGGTGGTGCGCAGGCCCGGGCGCGGGAGGCGTGTCCGCCGCGGTCGGCGGGGCACCGGCCCGCTCACGGCTTGCGCAGCGTGTAGCCGACGCCGCGGACGGTGTGGATCAGCGGCAGCAGGCCGGGGCGGTCGAGCTTGCGGCGCAGGTAGCCGATGAACACCGCGAGGTTCTTCGAGCCGGGGCCGAAGTCGTAGCCCCAGATCCGCTCGTACAGGGTGGCCTGGTCGAGGACGGCGCCGGCGTGCCGGGCCAGCAGCTCCAGCAGGTCGAACTCGGTGCGGGAGAGTTCGAGCTCTCGGGCGGCGCGCCAGGCCCGTCGGGCCGACGGCTCGATCCGGAGGTCGGCGACGGTCAGCACCTCGGCGGCGGGCTCGGGCGGCCGACGGCGCAGCAGGGCGCGCAGGCGGGCGAACAGCTCGTCCACGTCGAAGGGTTTGACCAGGTAGTCGTCGGCGCCGGCGTCGAGGCCGGCGATCCGGTCCGGGACCTCGACCCGGGCGGTGAGCATCAGCACCGGGGTGCGGTCACCTGCCGCGCGCAGCCGGCGGCAGACCTCCAGGCCGTCCGGCTCGGGCATCATCACGTCGAGCACCAGGACGTCCGGGCGCTGTTCGGCGAGGACGGCCAGGGTCTGGGTGCCGTCGGCGGCGATCCGCACCCGGTAGCCCTCCAGCATCAGGGCGCGGGCGAGCGAGTCGCGGATGGCCCGGTCGTCCTCGGCGATCAGCACGGTGTGGGTCATGGCGGAGATTCTCCCTGGCGTGCTCACGACGCCTCCGGGCGGGGCCGCGGTATCCCGGGCCGGTCCGGGACCGCTGCCTCTTTCGCGCGGTGCTTCGCGGGCGTACGGTGGCCACACGGTGGCGCGCCGCCGGGTGAGCCGCCTGGTCCGTGTCGGCACGCCCTACCGGAGGCCGCGATGGCAGACCGGATGGCCTTCTTCACCACCCCGCGCGCGGAGCGCACGCGGCGGGACGCGCGGGAGCGGCTGGGGGACCGGCGGGAGGTGTACCGGCCGGGGTCCCTGCTGCCGATGGTGGGCGGACAGGCCGGGCGGTGCATGGACTGCGGCTTGCCGTTCTGCCACAACGCCTGTCCGCTGGGGAACCTGGTGCCGGAGTGGAACCGGCTGGTGGCGGAGTCGGGGACGGGCGGGGAAGCGGACGCGGGACCGGATTGGCGGGCGGCTGCGGCGCGGCTGCTGGCGACCAACAACTTCCCGGAGTTCACCGGGCGGCTCTGCCCGGCGCCCTGCGAGAGCGCCTGCGTGCTGGCGATCGACGGCGCGGCGGTGACGATCAAGAACGTGGAGCTGGCGATCGCCGACCGGGCCTGGGAGGCAGGCTGGGACGGGCCCCGGCCGCCCGAGCGGGCCGATGGGCGGCGGGTCGCGGTGATCGGCTCGGGCCCGGCCGGGCTCGCCGCCGCCCAGCAGCTGACCAGGGCCGGGCACGCCACCACGGTGTACGAGCGGGCCGACCGCGCGGGCGGGCTGCTGCGGTACGGCATCCCGCCGTTCCGGCTGGAGAAGCACCGGCTGGAGCGTCGGCTGGACCAGCTGCGGGCCGAGGGCGCCGCCTTCCGCACCGGGGTGTGGGTCGGCCGGGACGTCCCGGGCGAGGAGCTGCGGGCCGGGTACGACGCGGTGGTGGTCGCGGTGGGCGCGACCGCCTGCCGGGACCTGCCGGTACCGGGGCAGGACCTGTCCGGGGTCCACCAGGCGATGGAGTACCTGACCTGGGCGAACCGGGTGGACGAGGGCGACTGCCCGGCCTCGCCGCTGTCCGCCGAAGGGCGGCACGTGGTGATCGTCGGCGGTGGGGACACGGCGGCGGACTGCCTGGGGACGGCGCTGCGCCAGCACGCAGCCTCGGTCACCCAGCTGGACATCAACCCGCGTCCGCCGCAGCGCCGGGCCTCCGGGCAGCCCTGGCCCGTGCACCCCAAGGTGTACCGGGAGACCACCTCGCACGAGGAGTCCTGTGCCGCGGAGGCCGGGCCCCGGGTGTTCGAGGCGGCCACCGTGGGCTTCGAGCCCGGCCCGGACGGCCGGCTGGCCGCCGTCCGCTTCGCCGAGGCCGGGCCGGTCGACCGCAACCCGCGGGCGGGCACCGAACGGAGCCTGCCGGCGCAGCTGGCGCTGCTCGCACTGGGCTTCACCGGGCCGGAGCCGGACCGCCGGCTGTTCGCCCAACTCGGCCTCGCCACCGGGCCGGAGGGAACCCTGGCCAGGGACGACGGCTTCGCCACGGCGACGGAGGGCGTGTTCGTCGCGGGGGACGCCGGGCGCGGGCAGTCGCTGATCGTCTGGGCGATCGCGGAGGGGCGGGCGGTGGCGGCGGCGGTGGACCGGTACCTGCGGGGGTGGACGGAGCTGCCGGAGCCGATCCGGGCGTCGGCGCGGGCGCTCACGGTGTGAGTCCGGGAGCGTAGGCGCCGGGCCGGGAGGCCGCGGACGCGATCGGGTCGGGTACGTACGGCCTTTGCTACGATACGGCGGAAAAGCCGTCAGGAGTTGTGCGTACGGGGACCGGAGGGCGAGAGTGTGAGTGCGGGTGAGGGGGCGGTGACGTCGGTCGAGGTTCGCTACACCCCGACGGCCGCCGACTTCCGGGAGGCGTTCGCGGCGTGGGCCCGGCGCACGGTGGCCGGGCGTCGGGCGCGGCGTGCCACGTACGTGATGGCCGCCGGCGCGACGGCGGGTGCCGGGCTGCTCGCCGTTGTCGGCGGGGTGGCGCTGCTGCCGGCCGTGCTGCTGGCGGTGTTCGCGTTGCTGGTGGTGCTCGCGCTGCCCGGGTTGCGGGTGCGGCGGGTGATGCGGGTGGTGGCGGACAAGGGTGAGTTCCGGGTCGTGCTGGACGACTACGGGGTGGTCGTGAGCACTGCGGCCTCGGTCACCGAGCTCGGCTGGCCGGACCAGTGCTACCACCTGGAGACGCCCGGGATGTTCCTGCTGCTGGGCGGTAGCGAGGAGACGGGGGTGGTGACCATGCTGCCCAAGCGCGGGACCGAGGACGTCCGGCGGCTGGGGGAGCTGATCGATCGGCACGCGGCGGCGCTCGTCCTGGACTGAGTGGCGGTTCGTGCGGTGGGGCCGGCTCTGCGCGTGCGTCACGGTGCGGGGCCGGTGCGGTTGGTGCGTCATGGAGTGGGGCCGGTGCGGTTGGCGGGTCACGGGGTGGGCTCCGCCCCGGTCGGCTCGGTGCGGTGCGCCCGCTGGTCGTAGCGCCAGAGCGCGGGGATCGCGGCGGACAGCGCGGCCGAGCTGCCGAGGCAGAGCAGGCCGCCGGTGCGCAGGGCCGCCCGGATGCCCTGCCGGGCGGCGAGCCCGCCGGCCCGCAGGTCGCCCAGGGCCGGGCCGGCGGAGCCGATCAGCATCTCCAACCCGGCTGCGCGGCCCCGGAGTTCGTCCGGAATGGACTGGTTCCAGATGGCGCTGCGGAAGGTGTCGCCGATCCAGTGCGCGCCGCCCGCGACGGTCAGGCAGAACAGGGCGGCCCACAGGCCCGGGGCGAAGGCGG
This sequence comes from Kitasatospora sp. NPDC057542, assembly GCF_042801945.1. Lineage (NCBI taxonomy): Bacteria > Bacillati > Actinomycetota > Actinomycetes > Kitasatosporales > Streptomycetaceae > Kitasatospora > Kitasatospora sp. NPDC057542. The sequence goes on along the minus strand of NZ_JBHVFE010000101.1, from coordinate 9,143 downwards.
CCGCGGCCGTCGCCGCGCCGACCAGGGCGGCGGAGAGCAGGACCAGTCGGCCGTGGCGGTGCACCCGCTCCGCCCATCCGCCGGTCGCGGCGGCGATCAGGCTGCCGACCGCACTGGCCGAGTAGAGCAGGCCGAGCGCCCAGCCGGCGTCCAGGTCCGCGGCGAGGAAGGGGAAGAGCGCGGTGGGCAGGGCGAAGGCGGTGGCTGCGAGGTCGGCCAGGTAGGTACCCACCAGGTCGGGTCGCCGGGCCGCGTACCGGGCACCGTCGAGGAGCTCGGTGAGCTGTGGTGCCTCGGCGTCCCGCGCCGAGGGGACCGGCCGGACCTGGGCGAGCAGCGCGATCGAGAGCAGGAAGGTGCCGAGGTCGACGAGGTAGGCCGCCGGGACGCCGGTGGTGGCGATCAGCAGTCCGGCCCCCGCAGGCGCGGCCACGCCGCCGATGCTCCAGCGCAGCGAGAGCAGGGCGCCCGCCGCCACCAGCTGGTCCTGGGGCACCAACCGGGGGACCATCGCCTCGACCGAGGGCTGCTGGATGCCCTGGAGCGCCGCCGCCACTCCGGCGGCGACGTAGAGGGGCCAGACGGCGGGGGCGCCGAGCAGCGCGTTGGCCAGCAGCAGGGCGCTGAGCGCGGCCAGTGCGATCTCGGTGACCAGGGCGACGGTGCGGCGGTCGGCGCGGTCGGCGAGGACGCCGCCGTAGAGGCCGAACAGGATGGTGGGCACGAGTTCGACCGCGCCGACCGCGCCCACGGCCAGCGGTGAGCCGGTGAGGTCGGCGATCTGGAGCGGGATCGCCGTCATGGTGAAGATCGAGCCGAGCAGGGTGACCGTGCCGGAGGTCCAGGCCAGCCGGAAGTCCCGGGAGGACCGCCAGGGCGCGGTGTTCGGCAGCAGTCGGGACCGGAAGCGGTCCGTTCCGTCCGTCGTGTTCGGTCCGGTGGTCATGAGGGGGTGATCCCTTCGCGGCCGTCGGCGTCGCGGCGACCGTCCTTATCGCTGATAAATTCCAGTGAGGGAACTTATCGGCGATAAGGTGGTCTGGCAAGCGGATGACCAGGAGGCGGATCGGATGGCGCTGCAACGCGACGAAGTGGTGCGCACGGCGCTGCGCCTGCTCGACGAGGAGGGCATCGACGGGCTGACCACCCGCCGGCTTGCCCGTGAACTCGGCGTCCAGTCACCGGCGTTGTACTGGCACTTCAAGAACAAGCGGGAACTGCTCGACCTGATGGCGGAGGCGATGCTCGCCGAGGCCCTCCCGCCCGACCGCGAGCCGGACCCGGCGCACTGGCCCGAGTGGATCGCCGCCGACGCCCGCGCCAAGCGCAACGCCCTGCTGGCCTATCGCGACGGCGCCCGGGTGCACGCCGGCACCCTGCCCACCGAGGACGAGCTCCCGGCGGTCGAGGCCCAGCTGAGCGCCCTCTGCGGGGCCGGGCTGCGCCCGCGCACGGCGCTGCGGCTGCTGTTGACCGTCGACCGGTACATCATGGGCTGGGTCACCGAGGAGCAGGCCTGGCGGCAGGACGCCGCGGACCGCGACCGGCCGCCGTTCCCGGACGAGGTGCTGCGTGAACTGCCGCTGCTGCGCGAGGCGGTCGACGTGCTGCGGATGACCGACCACGACGCGGACTTCGAGTACGGGCTGCGGGTGCTGATCGAGGGGTTCCGGACGGAGATCGCGCGGGAGGCGGCGGAGGGCGCCCCGGCGCCGACGGGCCAGTCGTCCGATGGCGCCAGTCGTCCGATGGACTAGCGTGACCCCCCATGACCACCCTTGACCCCCGCAGCACGGCCCTGGTCCTGATCGACCTGATGGACCGGATCGTCGCCAACCCGCTCGCGCCGCGCACCGGTTCGGAGGTGGTGAAGGCCTCGCTGGAGCTGGCCCGGGAGTTCCGGGCGGCGGGTGCGCCCGTGGTCGCGGTCCGGGTCGAGCGGCCGAACGTCACCGAGCAGCCGCCGGGGAGCGGGCTGCTCGCGGAGGTCGCGGCGGTGGCCGACGAGGTCGTGGTGAAGCGCACCATCGGAGCCTTCCAGGGCACGGGTCTGGACGAGCTGCTCCGGGCGCGGGGCGTGGAGACCCTGGTGTTCACCGGGATCGCCACCAACCTCGGCGTGGAGTCGAGCGCCCGGGCGGCAGGCGACCACGGGTACCGGGTGGTGTTCGTCGAGGACGCGATGACCGCGCTCACGGTGGAGGAGCACCGGGCTTCGGTGGAACTGGACTTCCCGCGGCTCGGCGAGGTCGTCGCGGCGGCGGACGTGCGGCTGGGGTGAGCCGGGGGGCCGGGTCGCGGCTGGGGCGAGGCGGAGGGCTGCTACGGCCTCGCGGGGAGGGGTGCTGCTACGGCCGGGGGGTTGCTACGGCCTGGCGAGGCGGAGGGCGTCGCGCAGCCGTCCGTCCGAGGCCGTGAGCAGTCGGGCGGCGGAGGGGGCGTCCACGTCCGCGAGCAGGGACAGGATCGCGTCCTTGACCCGGCCGCCGGTCGCGGTCAGGGCGCGGTCGACAGCGGCCTCGTCGGCGCCGGTCGCCTCGGCGACGATCCGTCGGGCACGCTCGCGCAGCTTGTCGTTGGTGGCGCGGAGGTCGACCATCAGATTTCCGTACGTCCGGCCGAGCCGGACCATCACGGCCGTGGACAGCAGGTTGAGCACCAGCTTCTGCGCCGTGCCCGCCTTGAGCCGGGTGGATCCGGCCAGCACCTCGGGGCCGACCTCCACCTCGATGCCCAGCTCGGCCGCGGCCGCGAGCGCCGAGCCCCGGTTGCACGCCAGTCCGACGGTCAGGGCCCCGGCCGCGCGCGCGGCGCGGACGGCGGCCAGCGGGTAGGGCGTACGGCCGGAGGCGGAGACACCCACCAGGGTGTCGGCGGGGGTGAGGGCGAGCGCGGCCACGTCGGCCCCGGCGAGGTCGGTGCGGTCCTCGGCGCCCTCGGCGGCCGCCGTGACGGCCGGGCGCCCGCCCGCGATCAGTCCGACGACCAGCGCCGGATCGGTGCCGAAGGTCGGCGGGCACTCGACGGCGTCCAGTACGCCGAGCCGCCCGGCCGTCCCCGCGCCGGCGTAGACCAGCCGACCACCACGCGCCATCCGGGCGGCCACGGCGTCGACCACGGCGGCGATCCGGTCCAGCTCCCCGGCCACGGCGGCGGGCACCGTGCGGTCCTCGGCGTTCATCAGACGGAGCAGCTCGACCGTGGGCAGCTGGTCGATCGCGGCCCACTCGGGGCGGATGGTCTCGGTCGCGGATACGGTGTCACGGCTCATGCGGCGAGCCTCCCCGGGTGCGGGGCGCCCGAATCCGGGCAAGCGTGGAGGGGAGGGAGGTGATGGCCGTGGAACCGACCGTTGCCGATCTGCTGGACCGGTTCGGCCGCACCTACGCGGAGGAGGCCGGGACCACGCTGCGCGACAAGCCCTCGCCGCTCTACCGGCTGCTCGCCCTGACCGTGCTGTGCTCGGTGCGGATCAGCGCCGCCACCGCCACGTCGGCGGCCCGGGAACTGTCGGCCGCCGGGCTGCGGACCCCGCGCGCGATGGCCGAAGCCCGGCGCGGGACGCTCATCGCGGCCCTGGGCCGGGCCCACTACGTGCGCTACGACGAGAGCACCGCCACCGCGCTCGGGCAGGGGGCCGAACTGCTGCTCGACCGCTGGCACGGTGACCTGCGGCGGCTGCGGGACGAGGCGGGGGGAGAACCGGAGCGGATCGGCGAGCTGCTCCGGGAGTTCCCCCGGATCGGGCCGGTCGGCGCCGGGATCTTCCGGCGCGAGGCACAGGCGGTCTGGCCCTCGCTGAGGCCGTACTTCGACGAGCGGGTGCTCGCCGAGGCCCGGACGCTCGGGCTGCCGGGCGAACCGGACGCACTGGCGGCGCTGGTCGGGCCGGGGGACCTGGCCAGGCTGGCGGCGGCACTGACCAGGGCGAGTCTGGCGCACGTCGGGGCCGGGTGAGGGCGGGCGCCCCGGGGCGGGGGCAGCCCTTCCGGAACTCCGTGAGGGCCCGGTCGTCCGAAGGGCGCGTACGGGGTCAGGCCATCCAGAAGAAGACCGCCGTCATCCGCCGCTCGGCCAGGTCGGTGCCGTAGTAGCCGGTGGCGCTGTGGATCAGGTTGGCGTGGTAGAGGAGCAGTTGGTTGTAGCGGTTGGGGACGCGTACGTCCTCGGTGAAGTGATCGGCCGGCACGTGGCGGGTGCCGAGCGCCTCGACCAGGTTGTTGTGCGGGGCGTTGACCAGGTTGCCGCCGAGCCGGCCGCCGGGGAACTGCTGGCGGTAGAAGCTGGTGCCGGCGTCCTTGGGGGCGCCGGGGCTGAGGTAGAGGACGGCGGCGTAGCGACAGAGTGCGCGGGAATCGGTGTGCGGGCGGAGCTCCGACTCCCCGGCGCCGACGACCTGGACGCAGTTGTGGTTGAGCGTGCCGCCGCCCGGGGCGCTCTGCACCCAGAGCCGGGGGACGCCGGCGGCCTTGCGGACCAGCGACTCGACCCGGGCCAGCTCCTCCGGCTCCAGGCCCGGCATGGTGCGCAGTCCGGGCCAGGTCTCGGGGCGGTGCGGGTAGCCCTCGGTCCAGTCCCCACGGGCCAGGCAGCGCTCCCGGACGGCGTCCGGGTCGGGCAGCACATTGTCCAGGACCCAGTAGTCCCGGCCCCGGGTGGGCTTGCGGTAGGGCAGGACCGGCAGGGCGGTGGGCCTGATGGGCTGTGAGGGCATGGGCCGACGATAGAGGCGGTGATCGTCAACCTTCTGCCGTGAGCAGGTCAACCTTTCGTCAAGGGTGTGCTGCCCCGTGCTGACCTGGGCACATTCCCGGGCCTCCGGTGCGGCGCGGCGTTCGGGTGCTCTACGCCTCCCGCACGGCGAAGCCCCCGAGGGTGCCCTCCAGGCGGTCGTAGGCCCGGGCCGCCGAGGGGCGGACCGCGACGGCGATCGCCGCGTGCTCCTCGCCGGCCAGGGTGCGGCGGAACACCTCGGCGAACACCGCGCGGTCGACGGCGGCGAGCAGCGCGGCGGCGACCCGGCACTCGAAACCGACGGGTATCTCGTGCACGGCTTCGGCCAATGCCTCGGCGAGTGCCGTCTCGCCCTGCTCGTGCAGCTCGCGCAGCCGCGCGACCAGCGCGGGGCTGTCGAAGACGGTGCGGGCGAAGGCCGGGTCGGCGAAGCCGAGCCGGGCGTCGTGCCGGGAGAGCCCGGCCAGGCAGTCGCGGCGCAGCGCGTCGAGCGCGGACTCGCCCGGCGCGCGCCCGGCGACGGTTCCGGCGAGCCGGCCGGCGAGCTGCTCGTGCAGGTCGAAGAAGAGGTCCTCCTTGCGCGGGAAGTGGTTGGTGACGGTCATCTTGGCGACGCCCGCGGCGGCCGCGACCTCGGCGATGGTCGTGCGATCGAAACCCTGCTCGATGAAGAGCCTGGTCGCGGCGTGCGAGATGGCCTCGCGGGTGCGGCGCTTGTTGAGTTCGCGCAGGTTCGGAGTGGTCCCGGTGTCGGTCATGGCAGGAGCGTAGCGCAGTTCGCTGGGTCGAGCACAGTAATTGGGCTTGACCCAGTTGCTGGGTCCGTCCTAAGTTCTCCTCGGGTGGTCGGAGCGGCCGCCGGGGAACGACTCGGGGAGGGCGCATGACCACGTCCGTCGCGGCGAAGGGCCGGCCGGCAGCGGCTCGGCCGGCGGGACCTTCCGGTGGGTGCAGGCCCGGTCCGCGCTCGCCGCCGCTCCGGCGCTGCTCCATCCGAACACCCGCGAATCCGGCTGACCGCCGCTCGGTTCCCGACCGCCCACACATGGAGGCACCCGTGTTCACCCGTCACCCGAACGGCCTTCGACTGCTCAGCGTGCACGCGCACCCCGACGACGAGTCCAGCAAGGGCGCGGCCACCCTCGCCCGGTACGCGGCCGAGGGCGTGGACGTCCTGGTCGCCACCTGCACCGGCGGTGAGCGCGGCTCGGTGCTCAACCCGGCCATGGACCGGCCCGAGGTCCGGGCCGACATCGCCCGCGTCCGGCGCGAGGAGATGGCGGCCGCCCGGGAGATCCTCGGTGTGCGCCAGCAGTTCCTCGGCTTCGTCGACTCCGGGATGCCCGGTCCGGACGAACCGCTCCCGGAAGGCTGCTTCGCCGCCCGGCCGGTGGAGCTCGCGGCGGCACCGCTGGTCGAGCTGATCCGGGAGTTCCGCCCACAGGTGGTGATCACCTACGACGAGACCGGGGGCTACCCGCACCCGGACCACGTGATGACCCACCGGGTCACCGTGACCGCCGTCGAAGCCGCGGGCGACCCGGAGCGCCACCCCGGGCTGGGCGAGCCCTGGCAGGTGCCCAAGCTCTACTACCACCTGGCGCTCTCCCGGGCCTGGTTCCAGGCCCTGCACGAGGCCATGACGGAACGGGGCGTCCCCTCCGAGATGGGCGAGCTGCTCGCCGGCTGGCCCGACACGCCGTCCGCCCTGGCCACCACCACCCGGATAGCGTGCGCCGAGCAGTTCGCCGTACGGGACGCGGCGATGCTGGCGCACGCCACCCAGGTCCAGCCGGGCGTGGCCTTCATGTCCCACCCGCGGCGCATCGAGCGCGAGGTCTGGCCGACCGAGGACTACCACCTGGCCCGGAGCCTGGTGCCGGGGCCCGGCACGGCGGCCGTGCCGGGCGAGATCGAGACCGACCTGTTCGCCGGGCTCCGGGCGGAGGTGGGGGCGGGATGAGCCTCACGGAGGGCGCGGTGACGGCGGGGGCCGTCGTCGTGCGGGCGGTTGTGATGCTGTCCGGTGCCGTGTTGTTCACTACGGCATCGTCTGTCGCCCGCTCAGCACTGGCCGTCGGCGAGTACGTAGTAGCCCGGGCCGGTCTGCTTCAGGGTGTGGATGACGAACGTGTTCCAGAGCCCCATGCTCTGGCCCGAGCCGAGCGCGTAGGTCAGGCCACCGGCCCGGGTGGCACGGCCGTCCAGGACCTGGTCGTAGTTGCTGGCGGTGAAGCACTGGAACGTGCCCCCGCCTGGGGTGGTCGCCGTCACCGCCGCCGACCGGGCGCCGACCGTGCCCGACCCGTCGACCGCCGCCACGGCGTAGCTGTACGTGGTGCCGGCCGTGAGCCCGGTGTCGGTGAAGGCCGTCCCGGTGGCGCTGCCGACCTGGGTCCCGTTGCGGAAGACCTGGTACGAGGCCGCGCCGCTGACGGCCTGCCAGCCGAGGGCGACCGAATCGGCGGACGCGGTTGCGGTCAGCCCGCTCGGGGCCGGCAGCCCTGGGTTGGTGGGGCCGGAGCCGCCGTCGAGCCCCCAGAACTGCGCGGTGTAGTAGCCGGAGCAGACCGTGTCGAGGAAGTAGGCGCCGGTCGCTCCGCACTGGTCGGCCCCGGAGCCCGGGTGGACGGCCAGGCCGTGGCCCATCCCGCTGATCGTGAACAGGGCCACGGCGGGCTTTCCGCTCGCGTCGGCGTAGAGCTCCTGGGTGGTGCCGCCGGGGAGGCTCCGGGTGCTGGCCGGTTGACGCCCGACGCCCTGGACGTTCGTCCACTGGTCTCGCAGCTCGGTCGCGTTCACCGGCCTGACCACGGTGTCGGCGGTGCCCTGCCAGATCGCCACCCTGGGCCACGGCCCGGTGTAACCCGGGTACGCGGCCCGGACCTTGTCGCCCCACTGCGCCGGGGTGAGCCCCTGGTCGGAGTTCTGGCAGCCGGAGGCGGCGGCCTGGGTGGTGGCGCAGTGGGCGGGCAGTCCGGAGTCGATCGCCCCGCCGGCGAACACGTCGGGGTAGTCGGCCAACAGGTCGGCGGCCATCCCGCCGCCGGCCGACAGCCCGGTGACGAACACCCGGTGAGTGTCCGAGCCGTACAGGGACTCGGCCTTGGTGACCATCTCGACCACCGACCTGGCCTCGCCGACGCCGCGGGCGGCCTTGCTCGCGTCGAACCAGCTGAAGCAGGAGAGGCTGTTGTTGACGCTGCTGGTCTGCGGAAACACCACCGCGAAGCCGTACTGGTCGGCGAACTTGGTCCAGCCGGAGTTGCGGTAGTAGTCGGTGGCACTCTGGACGCAGCCGTGCAGAGCGATCACCAGAGGGGCGCCGCTGGGCAGCCCCGCCGGGGTGTAGGTGTACATCGCGAGGTTGCCCGGGTTGGTGCCGAACCCGGTGACCTGCTGGAAGCTGCCGCTCGTGGCCGCAGCGACGGAGGACGCGACGGAGGCCGTGGCGGGCGAGGCGGCGGCCGCGCCGGGTGCGGCGGCGCCGAGGGCGAGAGCGGCGGCGGTGAGCAGCACCGCTGCGGTGGGGCGCAGTGGCATGGGGACTCCTGGGTGGGGGAGGAGCGGGGGTCGGACCCGTGCAGCGTGACGCGCCCGGCGCCCCGGTGCCATGTGGCGGTCATCCGGGGGCCGCCGCCCGGCCATGGCGCGGGCCGCCATGGCCCTGCGGCTCTGCCGCGCGTCCTGGCAACGCCGGGTGGCCGTAGCCACCCTGCGGTGGAAGGCACTTGAGACGAACGGCCGGACCGGGCAGGTTGATCCCATGACCACCGATGAGATCGCCTCCGAAGGTCCGCAGCCCACGAGTGGACCGGAGCAGCGCACCCGGACCCACACCTGGACGTCCGGCCCGTCGATCGCCGACTATGCCCACCTGACCGGAGAGGAGTTCCTTCTGGAGTGGATCGCCGGGCGGATCCCGGAGCCCTCGATCTGCAGCACCATGGGCTTCCACCTGACCGAGGCGAAGCCGGGGGCGGCGGTGTTCCAAGGCGAACCCGGAGACCACCTCCACAATCCGATGAACACCGTGCACGGTGGCTACCTGGCCACCCTGCTCGACTCGGCGCTCGGCTGCGCCGTGCTGAGCAGGCTGCCGGCCGGGGTGGGCTACACCACCACCCAGCTCAACGTCCACATGCTGCGCCCGCTGTTCGCCGACTCCGGGACGCTGCGCTGCGAGGGCGTGGTGCTGCACCTGGGCCGGACGATGGCGACGGCCGAGGCCAGGGTGGTCGGTGCGGAGAACGGCAAGCTCTACGCACACGCCACCACCACCTGCGCGATCCTGACTCCCCGCCCGGCGTCCTGATCCGGCGTCCGGACCGGGTGTCCTGATCCGGCGCCCTACACACCCGCGACGCACCCGCACCGGGGAACGGGCGGGCCCCGGCCGCAGCAGCGAC
>NZ_JBHVFE010000100.1:0-23063 GCF_042801945.1 Kitasatospora sp. NPDC057542 | reverse complement strand
GCTCGGATCTCCAGATCAGGACAGCAGGCGCACAGGGCCAGCGACCGGCAAAGCCGTCAGCCTCACCCTCCCCAGTGAAGATCACCAACAGCATCCGGGAAGTGAGCCAGAACCCGGGTTTGGACAGTATGTGTTCAGGGCTTCGGCCAGCAGTGCCTTGGGGGAGCTGTTCGATTGGCTGCATGCTCCCGGTTGGCCTGGTCCTGTGCCGGAGTGATCGCGGCGGGGAGGCGGGCTGCTTTCTCTCGGGCCGGGGGGAGCGAAGTGTCGTGGCTTATGGCCTACATCTCGTCGCGTCGCAGTGAGGCTGTGAGGGTGTCGAGTTCGGTGAGCCGTGCTGCGGTGTCGAGGCGGGACGCGGTCGCGACAAGGAGGAGTTCGGTCACGGCAACCTGGTGGGTGAGGGGTGCGATCGGTCCTGCGGCTTCGTGGGGCAGGGGGATGAGGATCTGGGCGTGGTCGGCCAGGGGTGATTTCCAGGCGTCGGTGACGAGCAGCAGGCGCGCGCCGCGTTCGCGGGCCGTGCGGACGTAGGCGGAGGTGGGGGCCGAGTAGCGCCTGAAGTCGTAGGCGACGACGAGGTCGTGGGGTGTGATGTCGAGAAGGGATCGGGCTTGTTCGTGTGCGGGCCCGGGGACCAGTCGCACCTCTGGGCGCAGTGCGCCCAGCTGGCGGACCAGGTAGTCGGCGGCCAGTTCGCTGAGCGGGCCGCCCAGCGCCCAGACCGAGCGGGCTGCTGCGAGGGCGTCGGCCGCCGAGTCCAGCAGAGGGGTGTTCACGGCCGCCAGCGCGCTGGACAGGCCGTCCTGTAGTTCGCGTGCGGCGCTGCCGGTGTCAGGGGTCCGGGCGGCAAACGCGCGCAGCCTCGACCGGTCCTGGGCGTCGGCTCGGACGCCGGCCTGGAAGTCGGTGAACGAGTCGAAGCCGAGCCGGTCGACCAAGCGGGAGGCGGTCGGCGGGCTCACCTGGGCGCGGTCGGCGAGCGTGCGCAGGGATTCCAGCGCGGCGAACGGATAGTCCTCCAGGATCACCCGGGCGACCGCGCGCTCGCCCCGCGGCAGCCTGGGGTAGGCGGCTTCGAGTCGGGACACCACGGATTCCATGACCCGAATGTTACATCAAGAGATCATTGACGGGTCAAATGAAACAAGTGTTACGTTCCTGGTCATGGAAACCTGGCAAGGGCTCATCGACAGCCGCTACCGGCGTTGGCTGCCGGTCACCGACCGCACCCCGTCCGTCTCCCTCAACGAGGGCAACACCCCGCTGCTGCGCTCCCGGCACCTGTCGGATCTCACCGGCTGCGACGTCCGGCTCAAGGTCGAGGGTGCCAACCCCACCGGCTCCTTCAAGGACCGCGGGATGACGGTGGCCATCAGCAAGGCCGCGGAGGCCGGCGCCGGACTCGTCGTCTGCGCCTCCACCGGCAACACCAGTGCCTCGGCCGCGGCCTACGCGGCGCGGGCCGCGATCGCCTCGGCCGTCCTGGTCCCCGCGGGACGCGTCGCCCTCGGCAAGCTCGGCCAGGCGGTCCGCTACGGCGCACGCATCGTCGAAGTGGCCGGCACCTTCGACGATTGCCTGCGCATCGCCCGCGACCTCGCCGCCCACCACCCGGTGGCCCTCGTCAACAGCGTCGGCAACGAGCTGCGCCTGTCCGGCCAGCAGACCGTCGCCTACGAGACCGTCGACGCGCTCGGCACCGCCCCCGACATCCACTGTCTGCCGGTCGGCAACGGCGGCAACATCACCGCCACCTGGCGCGGATACCGCACCTACCACGCCGAAGGACACGCCGACCGGCTCCCGCGCATGTGGGGCTTCCAGGCCGCCGGAGCAGCACCGCTGGTGCACGGCGCTCCCGTCGCCGACCCGCAGACCGCCGCCACCGCGATCCGCGTCGGCGACCCGGCCACCTGGGAGGGAGCCGTCGACGCCCGAGACCAGTCTGACGGCCTGATCGCCGCCGTCACCGACGAGCAGATCTTCGCCGCCTACCGACTCCTGGCCCGCCACGACGGCGTCTTCGTCGAACCGGCCTCCGCGGCCGGCGTCGCCGGGCTCCTCGACCAGCACAGCCGCGGCCATCTCGCCCCGGGCCAGACAGTCGTCATCACCCTCACCGGAAACGGCCTGAAGGACCAGGACGCCTCACTGCGCGACGGCTACACCCCACTCGAAACCACCTCATCCACCGCCCACGTCGCCCGCGCCCTGGCACTCACCACTCCCGGCTGAGCCCCGGCGACGGGCGCGCCCTCCCCGACGAGCCCTTCCCGCGCCTGACCGCAGCAAGGACGATCCACCCCGCGCCTGTTCGATGTGATCGCCCCATAGGTGCTGTCCGAAGCCCGGTTCTGGCTCAAGCTCTGCGGAGCTCGGCCGTGTGCGTGCGGAGCGACCTCGGAGCAGATCGCTGACCTGCTGATTTCCATCTCCCGAGGTTCCGATGTACCCGGCCCCGGACCGACACCACAGGAGTTGAGCCAGAGCCCACGTCGACGCGGTCTTCCAGGCCCTCGTCCTCGGTAGTCCGGACGGCCAGGGCCTATCGCGGAAGCCGCCCTCACCCGGCGCTGACGCCTGACGCCCCACGGCGTTCCTCCTCGCGGGGCGATTCAAGCAGCCGTTTTTCACCGTACGCCGGCCAGGGGGCCAGTCCTTGTCGCCGAGGCCGTCGTTGCGCGGTGGGCCGGCGTCCGTAATCCGGTTACGTTGATAGAGCACGTGGTCAGAGGGGGTAACAAGCCGTAACCCACCGGGGACACTGTATGACTGGCCTGACCGTCATCCTGCTGCTCGTGGTCCTGGCCACGGCCGTGGCGACCGGTGCCCGGCGCTGGCGCTTGCCCGCTCCCTCGCTCCTCGTCATCGCCGGTCTGGTCGTCGGGCTCATTCCCTGGGTTCCCGAGGTCCGCCTGCCGCCTCACGTGATCAGCGTGCTGGTGCTGCCGCCACTGCTCTACGCCTCGGCCGGGGAAATCTCTGTCCGCGACCTGCGCAGCGTGTGGCGGCCTGTGACCGGCCTGGTCTTCGGTCTGGTCCTGGCCTCGGCCATCGCCGTCGCGTACGTCGCCCGAGCGATCACCCCGCTCACCACCGCGACCGCGTTCATCCTCGGCGCTGTCCTGGCCAGCACCGACCCCGTGGCCGTCACCGCACTCGGCCGGCGCCTGTCCCTCCCAGCGCGTGTGCAGGCCATGGTGCAGGCGGAAAGCCTGTTCAACGACGCCACGTCGCTGGTTCTGTACAAGGTCGCCGTGGCGACCGCGGTTTCCGGCAGCGCCATCACCGTGTCCGGGACCGTCGAGCAGTTCCTGATCCTCGCGGGCGGAGGAGCCCTCATCGGCGCGGCGGTCGCCGCAGTGGTGACCCTCATCCGCAGACGGACCGAGGAACCCGTGCTGGAGACCGTCATCGCATTGGTCACGCCGTACGCCTCGTACGTCATCGCGGAGGACTCGCACGCCTCCGGCGTGACCGCCGTCATCGTGTCCGGGGTCGTCCTCGGCAGCACCGGCCACAAGCTCAGCAACGCCCCCATCCGTCTCCAGATCCACGCCGTCTACGACACCGTGACTTTCCTGCTGGAGAGCGTCGTCTTCGCCCTCATCGGTCTCGAGCTCCCCTCCACCGTCCGTCACCTCGCGCACGACGAGCACGGCTGGCCGCTGTGGGTGCCGGTGATCGCCTTCACCGTGCTGGCGATCCGCCTGCTGTGGATCTTCCCGCTGTCCGCCCTGATCCAGTACCGGCACAAGGAGGGCGACAGTCGCCTCTCCTGGCGCGTTCCGGCCGTCCTGTCCTGGGCGGGCACCCGAGGCGTCATGCCGCTGGCTGCCGCGCTCTCCATCCCCCTGGTCACCCACACAGGGGCGCCGCTGCCGCACCGGGCGCTCATCCTCACGCTCACCACCGGTACCATCGCGCTCACCGTCGTTTTCCAGGGCTTCACCCTCGCTCCTGTCGTCCGCCGCTCGGGCATCGCTCTGGAACCGGAGCACACCGCCCGCGAGGAGGCCCGGACCCGCCGGCACATTGCCCACACCGCTCTCGAAGAGCTCAGACAGCTTGGCGATCTGGATGAGCTCGCCGAACTGGGCACGGCCGCTGAGGCCGCCTTGAAACAGGCCCGTCGCGATCTGGAAGCGCGCATCCACCAAGCGGAGGATGCCCACTACAGCGACCCGGACGCCCGTCCCGCCGACGCCTACCGCGAGATCCGCCGGACACTCATCGGCATCGAGGCGGCCGAGCTCCAGCGCCTCTACGAGGCAAACACGATCAGCAACGCCACCCGGCGCCGGATCCAGCGCGAACTCGACCTCGAGGAAGCCAGCCTCCGTGCCCGTGACTGACGGGTCTGCGCGGCAAGCGATACCCGCATCCGTACTGCGCGAACTCGGCCGCAGTTACCACCACGCCCGGCACTACGGCTTCGGCGAACCCTTCAGGACGCGGACGGACCTCCCGTCCGGACCGCCGGGGCGGCTCCGGTCAGGACGGTGTCGACGGCACGCGTCGCGTCGTGCTCGTCGAGCGGGAGTTGACGGAAGACGATCCGGAGCCAGGCGGCTCCGGCCAGCAGGTCCATCAGGAGCATCGGGTCCGTGTCTGGCGGGAGTTCGCCGCGGGTGACGGCACGCCCTTGGTGAAGCGGGCCACGATGAGCGGGGCGGCGGGCGGCGGGGATGTCGGGTAGGAGTCGTACCGGCCCCTGCTGACCTGGCCCACGGGCCTTGTGCACCCGCAGGACTGACGCACCGCCGTGATCACAGGCGGCCGGACATCGAGATCCCCGACAGAGTCAAGTTCAGAGCCGGATGGGGAGGTGGCGGGGGCCGCGGAGCATGGCGGCGTGCCGGTAGGGGGGTGGGTCCTGGAGGAGGGTTGCGCCGGTGAGTCGGGGGATCAGTGCGCCGAGCGCGGCCTGGGCTTCGATGCGGGCGAGCGGTGCGCCGTAGCACAGGTGGATGCCGCTGCCGAAGCCGAGGTGCTGGTTGTCCGGGCGGGTGGGATCGAACCGGTCGGGATCGTGGAACCGCTTGGGGTCGCGGTTGCCTGAGGCCAGCACGAGCACGACGGAGGTGCCCTTGGGAAGGGTGGTGCCGGCGATGTCCACGTCGGCGAGGGGGATGCGTTGCCGCATGTGGACCGGGGACTCGTAGCGCAGCAGCTCCTCCACCGCGGCCGGTAGCAGGTCGGGTTCGCGGCGCAGCCGGTCCAGTTGGTCGGGGTGGCGCAGCAGGGTGAGGACTCCGTTGGTGATGAGGTTGACGGTGGTTTCGTGTCCGGCGATGAGGAGCAGTACGGCCGTTTGCGCGAGTTCCTCGTGGGTGAGCCGCATGGTCGGGTCGGGTTCGTTGATGTACGCGGAGAGCATGTCGCTGGTGGGCTGGCCGCGGCGCTGTTCGGCGAGGTTTACCAGGTACTGGCCCATCTCGATCCGCGCTTGCTCGCCGGCCCGGTCCCGCTCGGCGGAGGACTCCTCGTCGGGTCTGACGTCGGCGGAGGCCACGATCGCGTCGGACCATTGCCGGAACTGTGGTTCGTCTTCCTGGGGGACGCCGAGCAGTCGGCAGATGACGGTGACGGGCAGCGGGTAGGCGAAGTCGTCGACGATGTCGATCTGGGTGCGGTCCTGGAGGTTCTGGAGCAGTTCCCCGGTGACTTCGGTGATCTGGCCGCGCATGGCGTCGACGCGGCCGGGGCTGTGCGGCGGGCCGAACGGTCGCATGGCCAGGCTGCGCAGCCTGTGGTGCTCGGGGTCGTCGAGCCGTAGGAACGGCGGCTTCGGTGTCTCGTGGGATGGCTGCGCGGATGGGGCAGTGAGGCTGCGGGGGTCGGCACTGATTCGTGGGTCGTGGAGGAGCGCGGTGATCTCGTGGTAGGTGCCGATCAGGTAGCTGCCGTCTGCCTGCCGCACGACGGGACCGGCTTCGCGCAGTTCCGCGTAGAGCGGGTAGGGGTTGGGGCGGTTGGCGTAGTCGGTGATCCGTTCCAGGAGGGTGTCGGCGGCGGCCATGGGGTACGGCTCCTCGTGCGTTGGGCGGGATGTGGGTCAGGTGGGCTGGACCACGGTCAGTCGGCGGTCGGGCAGGTGGCCGGTGAGCGCGACGGTCGGGCCGTGGGAGAGCCCCTTCGGATCCGGCACGTCGGAGGGGAGCGGGATCTCGGCCGCGAGCGGGCGGTCGGACGCGCCGGGCGCGGGCGGGAACGGGGCGGCGGTCTCGATCAGGTGCGTGTAGTAGTCGAGTGACTTGGCCATATTGACGGTGACGGCGGCGGTGACCCGTCCTTGGTAGCCGTAGACCATTGCCAGGCGACGCTCCTCCAGCGTGCCTTGGGCGATGACCACGTGGTCGGAGAAGGTGGGCACGCCCACGGACTTGATGTTGAGCCCGAACTGGGTCGACCAGAACGTCGGGAGGGCAAGGTGCGGGCGGCGCAGGGGGCCGGGATTGACCATGTTGTGGGCGGCGACTTCGG
The DNA here is from genome assembly GCF_042801945.1 of Kitasatospora sp. NPDC057542. Taxonomy (NCBI): domain Bacteria; kingdom Bacillati; phylum Actinomycetota; class Actinomycetes; order Kitasatosporales; family Streptomycetaceae; genus Kitasatospora; species Kitasatospora sp. NPDC057542. Next base: position 16,574 of record NZ_JBHVFE010000100.1, on the reverse strand, counting down.
CCTGCGCGACCGCGTTGCCCCAGTGCTCCAGGGAGAGCATCTGGTAGCCGAACAGCGGGTGGGGGAAGCGGGAGACGTCACCGGCCACGAAGACGTCGTCAGTGACGATGCCGTACATGTCGAAGGCCCGGCACCCGGCGTCGCAGGCGATGCCGCGCGGGCCTGCTGCCAGTCCGGAGTCCGCCAGCCATTCGACGTTGCGGACCGCACCCAAGGCCGCGACGCACAGGTCCGCCTCCACGTGGCTGCCGTCGGACAGGTCCGCACCGGTGAACCGGCCGTTCCCGTCGCCACGCAGGGCGGTGACGGTCACCCCGCAGCGCAGGTCCACCCCGTGGTTGCGCTGCATGGCGGCCGCGAGCTTCGACAGGGTGCCGCCGAGCGCGCCCACCAGGGGGGCTGGGCCGCGTTCGGTGACTGTGACGTCGAGACCGCGTTCCCGGCAGGCCGAGGCGATCTCCGAGCCGGTGAAGCCACCGCCGATCACCAGCACCCGCCGTGGCCCCGCGGCCAGCCGCTCGGCCAGCCCGGCGGCATCCTCGCGGGTGCGCAGGGCGAACACTCCGTCCAGGGCGGCCTCCTCCGCCTTGGGCCAGGGCCTGGCCCGGGTGCCGGTGGCGATCAGCAGCCGGTCGAACGGCAGCGATTCGCCGTCGGCCAGCACCACCCGTTTCCCGAGAGGGTCCAGGCCGGTGGCGCGCACCCCGAGCCGCCAGTCGGCCTCCGGGTTCCGGCGCATCGGCAGAGCGGTGGACTCCGCCGCGACCGGGCCGAGCAGGACCTGCTTGGACAGCGGCGGCCGGTCGTAGGGCGGATGGGGCTCGTCCCCGACCACGGTCAGGGAGCCGGTGAAGCCCTCCTCGCGCAACGTCTCGGCGGCCCGCAACCCGGCCAGCGACGCGCCGACGATGACGATCCGGCCTTCTCGAAGGTCAGCGGCCACCGGGGCTCACCTCCTTGCCGAGGAGGATGGCCTGGACCGGGCACGCCGCCACGGCCTGGCGCACGCGCTCCAGCTGGTCGTCGGGAGGGGCCGGGGCGTACAGCAGCCCCTCCTCCCCGTGCAGCTGGAACACCTCCGGCGCGAGGAACACGCACTGCGCATAGCCCTGGCAGCGTGTGAGGTCCACAACGATCTGCATCCCACTACTCCCTCCGTCGCCTCCCCTCTGCGTTCCAGAGTGAGGGAAAGGCCGGACCTTCGCATGGCTACCGCGCCGGTGACAGGGCATCTCAGCGTCCAGCGCGCGAGCGGTTGCCCGTTTGCAGGGTGAGAGGTTCTGTCCGCGCGGGGGCGCTCGTTCAGGCGGGGGGCGGTTGCCGGGCATCCGGCCGGGTGGACCCCGGGCCTGGTGGGCGTGGACATGGGCGGGCCTTCGCCCGGTACGGAAAGCTGCCCCGCCTTCGATCCTGCCTGCGGACGGGCCCTTCACGCCAGCGCACGCCGTCACCGGGGCCGGCCGCCCAACCGGGTGTTCTCCCGGGCCGGCGGACCCAGCGGCAGCGAGAGCCTGTCGGCCGCGGCGAGGAAGGCCGTGCTGATGTCCAGGCCCGCCGCCCAGCCGGGGGCCTTCTCGGCGTCGGTCAGGTCGCGGTGCCAGTCCGATGCCTCGGTCACCGGCTCCTTCTCCGGTTCCCGGTCCTGGGCGAGCGGGTGCACGTCCGGGACCTCCGGCGGTGCCGGGTCGAAGGCGTCCTTGGGCCGGGAGCCCTCCACCGGGCCGGACGTCCGGCCGGTCTCGGTGCGCAGCGCGCGGGTCGGCGGGCGCAGCGCGGTGACGAGTTCCAGGCCGGGGACGGCGGTGGAGCCACGCGGGGTGAGCACGCGCTTCGCGTAGGTGCCGAGGAGGCGGGCGAGGCCGGGGGCGTCGAGGCCGTCGGGGGTCTGCCAGCCGCCCCGCCCGCAACGCGCGGCTGACGAACTCCCGGAACTCCCGGACGGGCACGTACGGCAGTGCTCGCGAATCACCCGATCGCCCGGTGGTGCTCCGCAGGCGGGCCCAGGATGAGCAGTGATACGTTGCGCATACGTTCGACTACGTGAGGTGATGATCATGTCCTTCTGTGAACCCACTCCCGCCCAGCGCGCCGCCGTCCTGGAGCTGGTTGCCGCCGACGCCCCCGCAAGCACGTCGCCTGAGCAGGCACCGGAGATGCTCGGCCTGCTGCTGCTCGCGGCGCTGCTGTCGGCCAACCCGACCAAGCAGGAGCCGGTCGAGGACGCGTTCGAAGGCGTCCTGCAGAGCCTGTCCTGCGCCATGGCGTTCTGAGCGAGCGGCTGGATTCCGCCGGTGACCCGTACCTCCGGTTGCGCGTCGGTCGAAACGGCGACGCACCTGTTGGCGGACGACATCGCCCGTGCCCTGAGCGGCGCGGGCGATGCGTTCCGTCTGGAACAACTCGCCGCCCGGCACACCGAGGCGGCCGGACTGGGGGCCCTGCGGGCGCTCGGCACGGACGTGCTCGCGCCGTTCGTCCTGGACCGCCGCCCGCTCGCGCCCGCAGACGTCACGCTGCTCAGCGAGGCCGTCCGGGCCTTCCCCGCCCCGCTGCCGGCCGACCCCGCCACCGCGCGGCTGTGGGCGCTGCGCGACTGGGCACTCAGCCGCACCCTGGCCGACCTCGGCGTCGACGCGCTCGGCTGGGTCGGGCTGAGCGAACCGAGGGAACCGGCGGAGGACGAGTGCGCGCCGTGGCCGACCTGGACCGCCTCGCTCGGCCGACTCTCCGCGCTGGCCCTGCCCGCCCTGGCGAGCCCGCAACGCGAGCAGGCCAAGGTCCGCCGGCTCGACCTCGGACGCGGGCTCACCCACGCCCTGCTCGTGCGCGACCGGCTGCGCGCGGCCCGGCTGGCCCGCTGGCTCGCCCTGGACGCCCGCACCCACCCGGAGCCGCTGTTGCCGCCCGCGCTCGACCACCTCGACGCCCTCGCCGTCGACCAGCCGCGGGTGCGGCTGGAGACCGCAGTGGCCCGCCGCTACCTCGACCATCCGGAGGCCGTGCGCTGATGGACCTCGCCGCGCTCACCATCCCCCACCAGATCGGCGCCCGGGCGCTGGCCTGGCTGGACTCCGTCCGCGGCTGCTTCGCGCTGCCGCCCGACGTGCCCGTGCACGAGATCGACGGACCGAGCCTCAAGGCGCTGAGCGAACTGGCCCTCGCCGCCTCGCTGGTCAAACGCGAGACGGTCGGCGGGCCCGACACCGCGCGCACCGCGGACACCCTGCTCGACTTCGCCTGGCAGCAGTTCCGCGCCGGCGACCTGCTGGACGAGATGCAGCGACACACGCCCGCCGCGACCCATCCGATGGAGATCTACTCCAGCTTCGCCGCGGTCGGCTACCGCCACCAACCGCTGGAGGACGTGCTGGCCCACCTGGTCGGCACGCGGTCCGCCCGGGTCCCCGAGCACGTACCGAACCGTCACCTGGCGGTGGTGGCCGCAGTGCGCCGGATCGGCCTGCCCGACCACAGCGACCGCGCGGCACTCGTCGAGCGCACCTGGCTCGGCGGCCGGCCCGAGCCGTGGATGCTCGACGCGAACAACGCCTACGGCGTCACACACACCGTCTTCCACCTCACCGACTGGGCCGCCGACCCGGACGGGCTGCCCGAGCACCTGCACGAGTACCTGCACCGCTGGCTACCCGCCTGGGTCGAAGTCTTCGCCGCGACCCGCAACTGGGACCTGCTCGGCGAACTGCTCGCGGTGGGCGCCTGCCTGCGGCAACCGCTGTTCTTCCCCGCGGTCTGGGAGCTGCTGGCCCAGGCGCAGTGGAGGGACGGCATGATGCCCAACGGCGTCACCAGGCCGCCGGACGAGCCCGAACGCGCCTTTCGCAACCACCACCACCCGACCATCGTGGCCGTGGTCGCCGGCACGCTCACCATCTCCCGGGCACTGACCACCGCAGGCGCGTCGGCATGACGGTCGACGCCGGCCGGGCAGAACTCGCCGAACTGCTCGTCGCCGGTACCGCCGAGCTCACCCGGGAGCCGTCGGTACCGGGCTTGGTGGTGGCCGCCGTCCGCGGCCCCGAGTCGGCGGTGCACTGCCAGGGGGTGCTGCGGCGTGGTGGGGCGGCGCCGGTGGGCCCGGACACACGATTCGAGACCGGGTCACTCACCAAGACCTTCACGGCCCTGCTCCTGGCCGACCTGGCCACCCGCGCCGAGGTCGGCTACCAGGAGCAGATCACCGCCTACCTCCCCGCCCACGCCCGACCGCGACGCAGTTCGGTGACGCTGCTCGACCTGGCCACCCACCGCGGCGGGCTGCCCCGCCTGCCCCCCGGCTTCCTCCGGCGGGCCGGACGGCGTCTGCTCGCCGACCCGTACTCGCGCTACACGCTGGACGACCTGTACGCGGCCACCGCCCGCCTGCGCCCGACCCGCGGGCCCGCGGCGGCCCGGTACTCCACCTTCGGCCTCGCGTTGCTCGGACAGCTGCTCGCGAACGCCACCGGGCAGCCGTACGACCGGCTCCTCGCGGACCGGGTCCTGCACCCGCTCGGGCTGACCCGGACCGGCACGACCACACTGGCCGACGACCCGACGGCGGCGAGCGGGCACCGGCGCGGACGCCCGGTGCCCTACTGGACCTTCCAGGCGATCGCCCCGGCGGGGGCACTGCACTCCACCGGGACGGACCTGCTGCGCTACCTGCAATCCCAACTGGCACCTGGCCAGGGACCGCTGGGTACCGCCATCGGCCGGACACAACGGCCCGGGCCGACAATCGACGCCGGACCGGAGCAGTTCAGCCCCGGCTGGTTCTGCCGGACCCACAACGGACGCACCCGGTTCTGGCACTCGGGCGGCACAGGCGGGTTCACCAGCTACCTGAAGTTCTGCCCGGACACCGCAGCCGGCGTCGCGGTCCTCGCCAACGCCACACCGTCCAGGCGCCAACACGTGATCTCCCTCGGGCAGCGGCTCTTCGGGCAACTGATGACGACCGCCACCTGACCGGGCGGTTTCGTCCCTGGTTCGGGGGCTGAGGTTCCGCGCCACGTCGGGGTGGCTTGTCGGGCCAGCGTTGTCGGTGTTCCAGCCTGACGCCGACGGCCGACCGTGCCCGGCCGGCGTCGAGCCTGCCGCTTCCGCCCGGACTGTGGCGCGATCACATGTCCGGGCATACCGTGCGCAGCTGCGACGGCCCGCACCGGGCGCCCGGCCGCTCAGCGGGCCAAGGCCCGGGCGTCGCCCATCACCACCACCGGGTGCAGCGCGGGGTCGAGGGCGAGGAGCAGTTCGCGCATGCGGTCGGGGGACAGTCCGATGCAGCCGTGGGTGGGCCCGCCGTGGTCGACGTGCAGCCAGATGCCTCCGCCGTACCCCCCGCCGCGCGGTCGGCGCCGGTCGAGCGGGGAGGAGCCGGGTACACGGTTGTAGTCGATGGCCACCACGTAGTCGAAGGCCCCGGCGAGCGGCTCGCCCGCGAAACCGGTGCCGGAGATGCTGAAGGCGTCGGAGCGGTCGTAGCGGAGCCGGGTGCCAGGGTCGGGCAGGCGCCCGCCGGCGTCGCCGAGGGTGAACACGCCGATCGGCGAGCGCAGATCGCCCTCACGGTGGTCCGGGGTCCAGCCGTCCCGGGCGTTGCGGGTGGGCCAGGACGGACCGGCGAGCCAGCCCGTGCCGTCGTTGCGGTAGAGGACGGCACGGCCGGCCGAGGCGTCGGGGCCGTCACCGGTGACGACCAACGCCTGCCGCGTTCCGGCGGGTATGGCTGCCAGCAGGTCGGGCCCGACCCCGGGGAGCTGGCGCGGCAGTTCGGGCGGCGCGGGTCGGGCGGCCCGGACCGCCTCGGGCGGCAGCAACGTGGGCGGTACGGGCGCGGGAGCGGCGGGTGTGTCGGGGACGGCCGCGGCCGGTGGCACGGGCCCTGCGGCGGTGTCGGGCGCGCAGCCCACGAGGAGCAGCGCCAGCCCGGCGAGGGCGCGACGGGGTAGGGACATGGCGGTTCAGCCTTCGGGAAAGGGGCTTCGGGAGAAGCCGGGAGAGGAATGTCAGAGGCGGGAGGCGGGGGTTCGGATCAGCCCCGCAGGGTCTTCGGCGTGGTGGCGCGGCTCCCGGTGGTGGTGCGCAGGGAGTCGAGCACCTGCTGCAGCTGCCGTAGCGTCGGGTCCGACGGTTCGCGCAGGCAGGCGTTCAGCTTGATCAGTGCGGGAACGCCGTCCCGAACGACGACGCGGTGCCCGACGAGCTCCCGGGTGCCGCCGTACATCGTGCAGAGCGCCTCGGGCGTGCCCTCGGTGAGGGCGGCCGGGCCTATGGGGGTCTGCCCGATCCGGGCCGGGTCGTCGATCAGCTGGAGGGTGGCGAAGACACCGTCGGCGGTGAGCGGTCCGGCGAGTACGCAGATGCCGGCCCTCGGGCAGGACGACTTCGTGTCGAGCGGCTGGGTGGCGAGGAAGCCGATGCCCTCACGGGAGTCGCTGGTGATGCCGTCGCGGGTGTGCCAGCCGTTCGGCACGTCGACGGCCACGTCCGACAGCGACGGGAAGCGGATGGTCGTCCCCGGGGGCAGGACCGTGCCCGGAGCGGGCGGGACCGAGGCCACGGCGGGCGGCATCCCCGCCGGCCCCGCGGCCGCCCCCCGGTCCGGGGCCGGTGCGACGGCGGGTGCGGCCGCCAGCGCGGCGGCGACCAGCCCGCCGGTCAGTCCGGCGCCGATCGTGGCGGCCCGCCGCCGCCGGGACCGGGTGCGAACGGCGCGGGCGCGGACCCGGTCCATGCGGTCCTCGGGGGCGGCCAGGTCCGGTACGGCCTGGTGGAGCAGGTACCGCAGCTCCTGCTCCTCCTCGCCGTCAGCGGCCCCGTGGGCGTCCGGGTCCAGCAGGTCACGTCCGGTCACGGTGTCCTCCGTCCAGCAGCAGTTCCCGGTCCGGCAGCCGACCGCGCAGAGCGGCCAGCGCGCGGTGCGTCTGGCTCTTGACCGTGCCGGTGGAGCAGCGCAGCACCTCGGCGGTCTCCTGCACGCCGAGGTCCTCGAAGAAGCGCAGCACGACCACGGCCCGCTGACGCGGCGGCAGAGCCCGGACGGCCTGGGCGACGACCTGCCCCAGCACCACGTCCTCGTACGGGTCCGCGCCCGCCGTCGGCCGGTCCGGCAGTTCGCCGTGCGGCAGTTCCCCGGTCCAGCGGCGGCGCCACCAGGAGACGTGGCAGTTGACCAGGACCTTGCGCAGGTACGCCTCGGGACGGTCGAGGGAGATCCGCTCCCACTTGGGCCAGACCTTGGCGAGTGCGGTCTGCAGCAGGTCCTCCGCCTGGTGCCGGTCGCCGGTCAGCAGCCAGGCCACGCGCAGCAGTTTCGGGCCGCAGGCGGAGACGAACTCCTCGAAGTCCGGTGTCTCGTCCCTCATCGTGCTGTCCCTGCCATGGTGTCCGTGCCGCTCCCGTCAGCTGTGGTGGCCGGGTCGGCCGCGGCGGTCGTGTCGTTCTCACGGCTGCTGAACGCGATGGGTGACGCGGCCGGTTGTCCGCCGGGCGGACGAATTTTTTTGCGGCCGGCGCGAAGCGGCGGGGCGCGCAGGCGTCCGGGGTGCCGCGCACACTGGAACGTCGAACTCGTACTGCCCCGCCGCACGAGCTGCTGGAGCTTCTGTCTCTCCTGCGAAGTCAGCCTGCGGACCCTGACCGGTGGTGCCATCCTGCCTCCCCCGCTGGTTGGAAACGACATCGTTTCCAACCAGCACAGCGAGCAACCCGGCGAACCTGTGCGGTCACAGCACTCTAAAAGGCTCTGGTCCCCCCAGCTCCCGCCCAGGACCACGGCCACAAGCCACGCCCCGGGGCCGGCGATAGCGATCGGCGCCGGCTCTTCACCGCGATACAGCGGGACATTTCACCCCGCACCCGGCCCCACCGTTCACCATCCCCGACCAACACCTATGACCAGGGAGAAGAATCCCGACCACCCCAGTGAACAGCCACGCCGAGCCACTGAAAACCAGACACCGGTCATCACGGGGGCCAGACGTCCGCGCGCTCTGCCGCCGGTTATCCGCCGTCCGTGATCCGGATGATGGTCTTGCCACGGGCGTGGCGGCCGGGGGCGAACGCGGCGGGTGCCTCGGCCAACGCCCTGACCTCGCCGACGATCGGCTTGAGCCGTCCGTCCCTGAGTCGCCGGACCAGGTCCGCGAGCCGGGCACGGTCGGGCTCGACGACGAAGAAGACGGCCCGGCCGTCCCGCGGACGGACCTCGGGCGGCGAGGCGATGGTGACCAGCGTGCCCCCGGCCCGCACCAGCGGGGCCGAGCGCTCCTGGACCTCGCCGCCGATCACGTCGAGGACCAGATCGACCTCCCCGACACCCTCCAGCCGATCGGCCTGCAGATCCACGAAGGCATCCACGCCCAGCCCTACAGCGGTGTCCCGGTCGCCGGCCCGGCCCGTGCCGATCACCCGCGCCCCCGCCTCACGCGCGAGCTGCACCGCGATCGACCCCACACCGCCCGCGACCCCGTGGACCAGGACGGTCTGCCCCGCGGTAAGCCGGCCGTGGTCGAACAGGGCCTGCCAGGCGGTCAGCCCCGAGATCGGCAGTGCGGCAGCCGCCGTGTGGTCGACGTCCGCCGGAAGCGGAGCCAGATTGCGAGCCTCCACCGCGGTGTACTCGGCCAGCGAACCGTCCCGGGTCCAGTCGGCCAGCCCGAACACCCGCTGGCCCACCGAGAGACCGGTGGTGCCGTACCCGAGTTCGGCAACGACGCCCGACAGCTCGTGTCCGGGCACACTCGGCGTCCGGTCGCGCCCGGCGCGATCTGTCCACGTTCCCGGCCAGGCGAGTTCCCCCGGGGTGAACCCAGCGGCATGCACGCGCACGATGACGTCGTTCTCGGCGAGGTGGGGGTAGGGCACCTCCGTCAGCGACATTCCCTCGACACCGGCGGCGCGGTCTCGAACGGCGACGGCCTGCATGCCAGGTCCTCTCTCCGGTGGTGATTCAGGCTCCGCCCCCCTTCGAGCGATCCGGAAACAGGCTGCCACGAACTCCCGCAGCCCGCCTGCTGCCGACCGAAGCCGGCCCTGGGTCAGGCCTCGGCGATGTTCCTGCCCGGCATCGGCTCCGCGAGTGCTGTCCGCCATTCAGGCGAACCGAAAGCATCCGCGAAGTACTGCGTCTCGTGCACCACATGCCCGTGGGCAAATTCCATGATGCTCACCGAGTAGGTGGGCACCCCGTCGTACGTGATGACGCACTCGCTCACCCACAGATCCCCGCTGCCAACGATCCGGTGAACAGCGAAGTGCCGACTGGCAGGGTGACCGCCACGTTGCGCCGAAATCGTCGAGCGGCCCCGGAATCGTTCACCTGACTGGGGGTAGTCGAGGATCGCGTCCGCCGCGTAGATGGCGTGCTCGGCTTCGGTATCCCCGCTTTCCGATGCCCGCCAGTGTTCCTCGACTGCGGCCCTGGTCCGGATGTCAGCATCCATCGCACTGTCCCCTCTGCAGGCAGCCGGATCGATCCGGGGACCTGGGAACACTTCGAGGCTTCCCCAGGGCGACGGGCCGTTGAACGTCATGGGCAACGGTCACAGCGTAGATCGCCAAGGCAGCGACTCGGCTTTAGGACACTGCGGATCAAGATCGGACAACTCGTGATGCGTAGAAATCCTTGGTGCCCAGGCCGGCGACGGGATCGTCGGTGGTCACGGTTCGCAGCGGCGTCGCGCACGGTACGGGCGGAGAGCGAGGCCGCGCGGGGCGGCCGTTCGGTGTGCGGGTGGTAGCGGTTCCCGATCGCGGCAGGCAGTGGGCCCGGGCGGATCGGCGCGGCTCGGCCCGCAACGGGGCGGAGCGATGCGATGCTGCGCCAGTACGAGGAGCAGCGTGTGGACGCGGTGGTTCACTGGCGACTCGACGGGCTGTTCCGGGACGGGCACCGGCGGGGACTGCTGTCGGCGCCGCCCGGGCTGCCGGGTGGGACCGCCTTCGGCTCGACGGTGAACGACTTCAGGCGGTCATGCCGACGACCCGCGACGATGAGCAGGAGGTGGGCCCGTGACCGGGGCAACCGGCAGGGTGGCGTTGGTGACAGGGGCCAGCAGCGGAATCGGTGCGGCCACCGCGCGCCTTCTGGCCGCGCGGGAGATGCGCGTGGTGGTCAACTACCTCCGCAGCGACACGGCGGCCAGGGATGTCGTGGCCGGCATCGAGGCCGCGGGCGGCCGGGCCATGGCCGTGCAGGCCGACGTGCGCGAGGCAGTGGCCGTCGATGGCATGGTCGAACAGGTCCGGGCGGCATGGGGCGGCATCGACGTGCTCGTGCACAACGCGCTCACCCCGTATGTGATCAAGCCGTTCCAGGACATCACGTGGGAGGAACTGGGCGGCAAGCTCGACGACGAAATGCGTGCGGCGTTCGCGGTCACCAGAGCCGTTCTGCCCGCCATGACCGAACAGGGCTGGGGTCGCATCATCTATCTCGGTACCGGCCTCAGCCGCTCGCCCCGGGAGGGCATGATCGCACTGGGCACGGCCAAGGCCGCGCTGGCGCAGTTCGCCCGGTACCTCGCTCAGGAACTGGGCCCGCAGGGCATCACGGTCAACGTCGTCGAGCCCGGCCCGGTGGAGGACACCCGCATGGCGAAGGTGTTCGACGACGAACACAAGCAGCGGCAGGTGACCGCCACCCCCTTGGGCCGCCTGGCACGCCCGGGCGACGTCGCCCAGGCCGTGGCCTTCTACGCCAGCGAGGACAACGCCTTCATGACCGGCACCACGGCCGCGGTCAACGGCGGCATGTCCATGTACTGACGCCCCGCCCTCCCGCGCACACCGGGCCCGACCGTGCCGGTCCGGTCGACGGCCGGACCGCACCCGGCACACCGTCACCTCGGCGCCGTGGGCCGGCCGTGGGCCGGCCGTGGGCCGCAGCAGCCGGGCACGCGCAGGAGCACGGCAGTGACACGACCAAGGAAGACGTCCATGTACACGATCGATCTCGCCTACGTCGGACGGGGCCTGCACGAGGAACTGGTCGCCTACATCGCCGACCAGCAGGGCTACTACGCCGACGAGGGCGTCCACGTCGCGCTGCGCGACGGCTGCTCCTGGGACGAGGAACGGCTGCGCCACGGCGCCACCATCGGCCTCGGCCGGGCACTGCTGTCCCGACTGGCCGACGGCCTCCCCTGGGTCGCACTCACCGTCAACACCCACCGCCCTCTGTTCTGGTTCCTCGCCCGCCCCGGCCTGACCTCCCTGGCCGACCTGGCCGGCCGACGGCTGGCGGTACACGCCCCCCACACCGCACCCGGATGCTTCGCCCGGATCGTGCTGCGCCGGGCCGGCCTCGACCCGGACCACGACATCCACACCGTCGTCCGCACGCCCGGCGACTACGGCATGGACCTGCGCCGGCTGCATGACGGCGGCATCGACGCCGCCCTGGTCGGCAGCACCATGGCACCGGAGGCGGTGGCTGCCGAGCACGGCTGGCAGGTGCTGGCCTGGATCGGCGACCACTTCCGGATTCCCACCGTCGGCGTGGCCGTCGACCCCACCCGTATCCACCCGGACGACCCCGCGGTCCAGGCCGTCGTACGGGCCCACCGGCGAGCCCTGCAGGTAATCCACCACGAACCCGACACCGCGGTGCGGCACGTCCGAACGTTCCTCGGCCGACACACCGCGGACGAGGCCCGCGCCCACTACGAGAGGTTCATCGCACCGTACTTCACCACCGACGGCCAGGCCGACCTCGCCGTCGGTGCCACCGCGATCAGCGCGGTCGCCACCGAACTCGGCGTCCCTGCCACCGTCACCGCAGCCGAGTTCTACCGCACCGCGACCGCCGCACCCTAGGAGCCCCGCGACGCCGGCATCGGGTGTGGCGAAGGCGGCCACGTCGAGCAGGGAGACACGCGTTCATGGACGTCTACGAGGCGGTCACCCGCCGGCGGGTGGTGCGCGGATTCACCGACCGGCCTGTCCCGACGGAGGTGCCGGAGCGCGTGCTGTCCGCTGCGGCCTGGTCATCGTCCCGAGCCGACCTCACCACGCGGAGGGCAGGCGGCACGTCCAGGCCGTGATGGCCCTGGCCCGACGACGGTTGAACGTCCTGTGGGCGCTGATCCGCGACCGACGATGCTACCACGTCACACCCCCAGTGACCGAGGCGGCTTGACAACGACATCAGGAAGCGAAGAACGTGCTGGCCAGCAGGACGTTCACCGCGGTGCCCGCGACGATGCTGAGCAGTGCGTTGCGGCGCCACAGGTACAGGGCCACCGTCACGACGAGCGCCGCCAGCGGCGCGACCGCGCTCGACCAGGACGGCGCGAGGTCCCGCAGGCAGTACACCAGCAGGACCACCATCACACCGGCCGGCATCCGGGCGCCGAGGTACTGTACGACCCGGCTGGTGCGCAGCATGCCGAGGAGGCCGAACGGCACGGCCCGCAGGGCCCAGTTGACGGCCGCCGAGATTCCCACGGCGAGCAGCAGATAGCGGGTGTCAGGCACGGCGCGGCCCCTTCCGCACGCGGGCCGCGTACCGGACCAGCAGGGCTCCCGTGAACAGCGCGAAGGCCACGGGCAGCAGTTCGGCGGGCGCGAGGAGCCGGGCGGCCAGCGCGCTGAGCAGCGCGAGGACGGGCGTCGGCAGGTCGCCGCGGCGTTCGGTGACGGCGTCGAGGGCGAGGACGGCGAACAACGCGGTCATCGCGAAGTCCAGGCCGGTCACCCGCTCCGGGATCAGCGTGCCGAGCAGCGCGCCCGCGGTGGCGCCGCCGACCCAGTAGACCTGGAGGAGCGCCTGCAGGGCCAGGATGCGCGCGCCGGACCACGTCCGGGCCCGCCCGCCGGCGGTCATGGCGTACGCCTCGTCGGTGAGCGCGAAGGTGCTGTAGGCCTTGCCGAGGCGCCCATGCACCCGGTCGCAACAAAATCATGCTCGATGCCATCGATCGAGACATCTTGTTTCACCTGAGCCAGGACGGCCGCCTCACCAACGTCGAACTCGCCAAGCGCGTCGGCCTGACTCCGCCGCCCTGCCTGCGCCGCCTCAAACGCCTGGAGGAGGCCGGCGTCATCGCCGGCTACCACGCCGTCATCAACCCCGAGGCCGTCGGCCGGGGCCTGGAGGTGATGGTCGACGTCGAGGTCTACGCCAACGACCTGAAAACCATCGAGCGGCTGGAGGAAACCCTGTCCTCCTACGAGGAGGTCGTCGAGTTCCGCCGAATGTTCGGCCGCCCCGACTACTTCCTGCGCGTCGCCGTCGCCGACCACGACGCCTACAACGCCTTCCTCACGTCCAAGCTCACCGGCCTGCCCGGCATCCTGCGCGTCGAGTCCCACCTGACCATGAAGAAGATCAAGACCGCCCCCTGAGCAGAGCGCCCCGCTTCCCGGTCGCGCCCCTCCTCCCGGACGCGCAGGTTCCGGTCAAAATTCGGCCAGGTGTGCCAATCCGCCGTTCCCGCTCTGTCACCGCAGTGATCACCCCCGCTAGGGTGCGGCGCGTCCCCGCTGTTACGCCCTCCCGCGCCGCTCACCCGGCGGGGAGACGAACGATCGGAACGCCTCGCCGTGACCAGGATCCTCCGTCAGCTGATGACCCGCGCGGGACGGGCGGCCGCGGCCGTCGCCGTACTCGCGGCCGCTCTCACCGGCACCGCCGCCACCCCGGCCACCGCCGCCTCCGGCAGCTGGAGCTGCTCCGGGGCACCCGTCCCGGCGGGCTACGTCATCACCATGTACAACGCGAGCGGCTGCAACAACCACGGCTCGTGGTACCAACAGCCCGCCCAGGACCGCCTCTGGACCTGCTCCGGCTCACCGATCGTCTCCGGCTACGTGCTGACCAACTACGACTCCCGCGGCTGCAGCGGCGTCGGCGCCTGGTACCACGAGCTCGTCCGCAACGGCATCTGGACCTGCCCCTACTCCCCCATCCCCGCCGGCTACCGCAGCACCACCTACGACGCCCGCGGCTGCAGCGGCCTCGGTGCCTGGCTCACCGTCAAGATCTGAGCCCGCCCACCCCGGCCGCCCCGGTGCGGTGTCCCGGTGTCCTCTCCCGGGCGGAGGGGACACCGATCCGTCCCGCCCGGGCAGGATGCCCGCGCGCCGGTGATCCACCGCGCGCCCACGTCTGCTGGCCGCCTGCCTGGAGGCCGGCGGTGGCAACCATCCAGCGGCCCGGCCGGCGAGCAGCCGGCTGGACAGCCTGGTGAAGCACAGCGCCGGCACCCGGGAGTCGTCGAGTTCGACGGTGCCGGTGCCGGTGCCGGTGCCGGTGCCGGCAACGAGCGGGCGGCCCGCAGGATCCCGGCGGTCACCTCCTCGCGGGTGCGCGCCGCTACGGAAGGGCGGCCGTGGGTGGTCCGTCTGACTCCCTGCCCGGTGAGACCACGTTGCCGCACCTCGGCCGGGTGGCAGCGTGCTGCCGCCTGGATGTGAGAGACCTCCTGCCGCCGCCGGTCACCCGGGATGAGCGCCGTCTGCTCTTCAAGGACTACCGGCCGGACGGCGAGGGCTACCCGAACGCGGCGGCGCGGGAACGGGTGGCCGCGTTCTGCGGCGTGCCGCAGGGATGATTCGGTCGGTCTCCGACGCCCGGTTCGAGGCCGGACTGGACTGGGCGCGGGTCTGGTCCAAGGGCCACGGCGGGTCGTTGGCGGCGCCCGCCAGGGCATCGGTCGGTGGGTACGCGATCGGGACGTGGCTCTCTGAGCTGCGGGCCTCGGCCCAGGTGCCGGCCGACCAGCCGAGTGCACTGTCGCCGGAGCGGCGTCGGGCGTTGGAGGAGATCGACCCGTGATGGTGCCCGGCCTGGCCGATCACCTGGCAGCGCGCCTACGCCACCGCCCGGCAGTGGTGGCTGGAGGTCGACGGCCGCGTCGGCTGGACCACGCTGCCCTCCGACACGGTGTTCGAGCGCGAGCAGCTCGGCCGCTGGGTGCAGGCGCAGTGCGCCGACTGGCCCGGACGGCGGACCTGATCTCCAGCCGGCACTGACCGGGTAGTCCGGCAGTCCGGCAGTCCGGCCACGACCTCACCGCCCCGGGCCTGCTCCTCAACGGCAGTCCACGAGACATAAAACACACATAAGGACAGGCTGGCCTTAGTAAGGCTAGGCTAACTTCATGATGAATCTGCTGCTGGCCGCGAAGACGGCCGGATACACCACGCCCGAAATCTGGCGGGTCCTCACCAAGGCCGGCTACTTCGTCGGCCTGAGCGGCACCATCGGCAGCACAGTCACCTACATCGCCGCCGTGCGCCCGGCCCTCAGGGCCGAGAGCACCACCCCCGAGGACGCCGCCGCGCTGCGCAGACGGTCGGCCGGCTACCTGGCCTGGGCGGGCGTTGTCCTGCTGGTCACCGGGTACTTCCAACTGGCGGCGCGCGTCGCCAGGGCCGGCAAGGGCATGCCCTTCGGCGACGCCCTGGCCCCCGCCCGGATCGCGGACTTCCTCGACGCCCCGGCGGCCAAGGGTGCCTGGATCGCGCAGGGCACGCTCTACCTGCTGCAGAACATCGTGCTCGTCGCCACCGCCGTCGCACTGATCGCGCTGTTCGTCCCGGCGGTGCGCCGCCACCTCGACCGCCTCGCCCTCGCGGCGCTGCCCGCCGCCCTCGCGGTCACCCTGATCGCCGGCATACCGGCCACCGCGCCCACCGACCTCGACCGCTGGCTCGACCCGGCGTTCGACCAGATCCACATCGTCTCCGGCACCGTGTGGCTCGGCGGCCTGGCCCTGCTGGTCGTCCTCGCGGGCACCCGCAGCCGCCTCGGCGAGGGCGCCGGCCTGCTGTGGGCCGACATCTGGCGCCGCTTCAGCCTGGTCGCCATGGTGTGCGTCGGCGCGGTCACCGTCTCCGGCCTGTGGCTCAGCTGGAAGCACGTCGGCGCAGTCCCCCAGCTGTGGACCACCGGCTACGGCATCGCCCTCCTGGTGAAGATCCTCCTGGTCCTGGGTCTGGTCACGGCCGGCGCCTTCAACCAGTTCTGGTTGATGCCGCGGATCGCGCAGGCCCGTCGTGCCGACGACTCCGCCTCGCTGCTCCACCTCACGCTGCGCCACTTCCCGAAGGTGGTCTGGGGCGAGGTCGCCCTCGGCGTCGCGGTGCTGGTGGTCCTGCCGTTCATCGCCGGGTCCGCCCGCAGCGAGGCGGGCAGCGCCAAGGCGGTCTCCGACGGCAGCGTCTTCGCCGCCGGCGCCGCGCTGGTGGCCGCCCTCGCGGTCTCGCTGTATGCCACCGCAAAGGTGTCCGACGCCCTGTCGCGCCGCCCTGCCGCCGCAGCCGCCGCGCCCGCCGCGGCCTGACGGGAGCCGTCCCGCTCCCCGGCGGGAGCGGGCACAGCACGCAAGGAGGGCCCCGGCGTGACCTTGAGTTTGACGGGTCGGACTTCGTCTCATCGGACTTTGACCACCGACGGATTCGGGGTTGTGTCGGGGTTGGTGGCTAGGGTGCGCTGTCGTGGGCGCTGCTGATCTTGGCCACCGGGCCTGCGTACGCGGCCCAGCCGCCGTACCCGAGCGCGGTCCACACCTGCGCCTCGTGCGCGGCGGTACCCGTGTCGCATCGGATGCGAGGAACTCGCATCC
>NZ_JBHVFE010000099.1:0-23121 GCF_042801945.1 Kitasatospora sp. NPDC057542 | reverse complement strand
ACGGTGAGCGGACCACCGTCGCCCCCGCCGTGTGACGCCTGACGATACGTCAAATTCTCTTCTCTTGCAGCTTCCGTTCCGATCCGTGGCGCAGGGGGCGGCGGGCGGCAGGGCGCGGGGCGCGAAGTAGCACGTCCGGTCGGCCTCCGTACACCCAGAAAACTCGACCATCGGGTGGTAGTGGACAACTCCCTTGGCCGGTAGTGTGCTTGGTTCCAGGGCGAACATCCTGATCCGTAGCGTCCTCGGCATGACGCTACTGACACAAACCCCGCCGAGCGCCGTCCGGCGGCGCGGCCTGCTGGTCTACCTGGTGCTCGCCTACGCCGGGATGTGGGCGGCCATGGCGCCGTTGCTCGCCGACGGCTACCAGCGTGCCGACGCCCGGGAGGAGGTCGGCACCCTGGAGCAGCTCTGCATCGGGGCCGCCATGCTGGCCCCGGCGCTGGCGGCGCTGCTCGTGGTCCGCTTCGTCGAGCGCGGCGGCGGAGTGCGGGAGGCGCTCGCGCTGTGCCGGCCCCGGCCCCGCGCGGTTCGCGCCTGTCTGCTGCCGCTCGGGGTGCTCGGCGGACTGACGGCCGTGGCGCTGGCGCTCGGTGCGCTGGTGGGCAGCTACCCGTTCGCCGGCTTCGGCTCGCTGGACCCGGGGCGGGTCGGATCGTGGGCGGTTCAGGGGTCGATCGGGATGGTGCTCTCGCTGCCACTGTTCTTCGGTGAGGAGATCGGCTGGCAGGGATTCCTCTTTCCCCGGCTGCTACAGCTCGGCGGGGGCTCCGGCGGTGCGGGCGGCGGCACGGCGGCGCTCGTCCGGGCGTACCTGCTCACGGGGACGGCCTTCGCGCTCTGGCACCTGCCGACGCTGCTGATGGGCGGCCAGTACCCGGGGCGGCCCTGGTACCTGTCGGTGCCCGCGCTGACGGTGAGCTGTGTGCTCGTCCTGCCGGTCTTCACCTGGCTGAGGCTGCGCTCGGGGTCGGTGGTCCCGGCGGTGCTGGCGCACGCCTTCACGAGCAGCATGAGCGTGTCGATGGTCCGGGAGTTCGCCGACCCGGATGCCGACCTGGACCCGCTCACCATGTCGCTGGCCGGCTGGCCCGGTTGGATCGTTCTCGGCGGGTTCGTGGCCTTCCTCGCGTTCACCGGGCGCCTGCGGCCGGGCCGGTACGGGCGGGGGTGACGGGAGGGGCGACGGGCGGCGGATGACAGGTGACGGATTTCAGATGACAGATTTCATCATCTGTCATCTGAAATCTGTCGGCCGTCACCTGTCGCCTGTCAGCCGTCACCCGCCTGCCGACGCCAGGTCCTTGCGGATCTCGCCCAGGATCAGCCCGGCTCCCGTGTAGCCGATGCCGAGCATCCACAGGTTGTCGTCCACCCGGAACACCCGCCCGCTGCGGACGGCACCCAGGTTCTTCCAGAGCGCTCCCTCGGTGATCTTCCCCTGGTCGGACTTGGCCGCGTCCCCGTACACCGAGTAGAAGATGACGTCGGCCGCCGCCTGGTCCACCTGCTCGGGGCTGATCTCCATCGAGAAGCCGGGCTTGTCCTGGTTGGCGGGCCTGCCGAGCCCGAGGTCCTTGAACAGCGAGCCGACGAAGGTGTCGTTCAGGTAGAGCCGGGTCGACGCACCCGCCAGGAAGCGGGCCATCTCGACCCGGGTGGCCGCCGCCCTGGCCGGACCGCCGAGCGCGGTGACCAGGTCCCGCAGCTCGGCCCGGTACGCCGCGTCCGCCGCATCGGCCTCGGCCTGGCGGCCCAGCGCCTCGGCGTGCAGCCGGACGTTCTCCTTCCAGGCAGGCCCGGTGGTCTTGGAGAGCACTGTCGGCGCGATCTTCGACAGCTCGTCGTACCGCTTGTCGTCGCGGACCTGATTGCTCAGGATGAGGTCCGGCCGCAGTGCCGCGATCGTCTCCAGACTGGGCTGGCCGATGGCCCCGACGGGCTTCGTCCCGGCCAGCCGTTCGGCGGGCAGGTACGCGGGGAAGGCGGCACCCGCGGTGACGGTCGTGGCGCCGACGGGGCTGAGGCCGAGCGTGACCACCGAGTCCAGTGCGTCGGTGTCCAGGGCCACCACCCGGCTCGCCCGCGCCGGAACGGTGGTCTCGCCGCGAGCGTGCCGGACCGTGTGGGCGGCGCCGGAGCCGGACGAGCCGAGGCCGGACGGACCGGGGCCGGACGCCGAGGAACCCGACCCGCACGCGGCGAGCGCGAGGCCCGGGGCGAGCCCGAGGGCGAGACCGAGAGCGGCACGGCGGCTGAGCGGTCGGGTCATCGGCGGCACCTCCAACGTCCGGGCAGGGCGCGGGAATCCCTGCCCGCACAGCGGCCCGGCTACGCCTCGGAACCGTTCTCCCGTCGCTGGCGAAGGAGTTCGACGTACTCGACGTGCACCCGCCGGTCCATCGCGAGGGTGAACTGGGCGTCCGCGACCGTGCGCGCCAGCGGCCGCACCCGCAGGATGCGCTCGGTGAGCCGGGCCGCCTCGCCGGGCGGCAGCGGGGTGTCGGTGGCCAGCGCGCTGAGCAGGTGCTCGCTGACCACCTCGATGAAGATCTCGGCGATGGCGTCCACGTGTTCCCGGGTGCGCCGGCTGGCCTCCAGCACCGCCGAGAGCGGCACCCCCTCCGCCACCAGCTCCGTGGTGGCGTCCATCAGCCGGCGGCTGACGTGGGTGATGCCGTCCTCCTCGACGGTGATGTAGCCCTGGGCGATCGACTCGGCGGTGTTCTCCTCGGTGAGCTGGTCGCCGAAGGCGGTCTTCAGCTCGTCCCAGTCCAGGCGCACCGGGGTCTCGTCGGACCACGGCGCGACGATCGCCGCCTCCAGCCCGATCAGCTCGGCGACGTCCCTCCCGCTCTCGCCGGCGCCGATCAGCTCGGCGATGCCGCCCAGGGTGTGGCCGCGTTCGAGGAGTTCGCCGATCATCCGCAGCCGGGCGAGGTGCTCCTCGCCGTACCAGGCGATGCGGCCCTCCTTGCGAGGTGGCTGAAGCAGTTTGCGCTCGCGGTAGAAGCGCAGGGTGCGGGTGGTGATGCCGGCGGCCTCGGCCAGTTCCTCCACCCGGTACTCGCGTTTTCTGTCGCCCGCAGCAGCTCTGACCTTGTCCACGGCGATCAGCATAGGACCGCCGGCCCGGAAGGTTCCCCGAACCGGAGCCGTCGTGCTTCTTCCATCCGGTGTCAGCAAGGGCTACCCTGCCAATCATGCCAGTGATTACTGGCGCGATTGGCGGGGTCCCGGAGGCGGGCCCCCGGGAGGTTCCGGGGCGCAGACCCCCGGGAGAGCGCGACGAGCACCGTCCCACCCTCAGGAGGTTGCCGCATGGCATCCAGCAGCAAGCGCCCCCGCTCCGGCGCGTCCGCAGCGACCGACACCACCGCTGCGCAGGAGCCCGTCCCGCACGTCCGGGTGGCGGTGATCGGCTCCGGCTTCGGCGGACTCGGCGCCGCGGTCCGACTGCGTCGTGCCGGGATCACCGACTTCGTGGTCCTGGAGCGGGCGGACTCCGTCGGCGGAACCTGGCGCGACAACAGCTACCCCGGCTGCGCCTGCGACGTGCCCTCGCACCTCTACTCCTTCTCCTTCGCACCCAACCCCGACTGGCCGCGCAGCTTCTCCGGCCAGCCGGACATCCGCGCCTACCTGGAGAAGGTCGCCACCGTCTTCGGCCTCCGCCCCCACCTGCGCTTCGACACCGAAGTGCTGGAAGCCCGGTGGGAGAGTGAGCAGACCCGCTGGCGGATCACCACCTCGGCGGGCCAGTGGACCGCCGACGCCATCGTCTCCGCCGCCGGACCGCTCGCCGACCCGCAGATCCCCGACCTGCCCGGACTGAGCGCCTTCCCGGGCAAGGTGTTCCACTCCTCCCGCTGGGACCACGACTTCGACCTGACCGGCAAGCGCGTCGCGATGGTCGGCACCGGCGCCTCCGCCGCTCAGATCATCCCGTCGATCCAGCCCGAGGTCGGCAAGCTGACGGTCTTTCAGCGCACTCCGGCCTGGGTGCTGCCGCGCCGCGACCGCGAGATCACCCAGCTGGAGAAGTGGCTGCACGGCCGCCTGCCGGTCACCGCGAAGATCCGCCGCGGCACCCTGTTCGCTCTCCGGGAGATCCAGGTGGACGCGTTCGTGCGCCGCCCCGGCCTGCTGCGCCTGGTCCAGCAGCTCGCCGAACGCCACATCGCCCAGGGCGTCCCCGACCCGGCGCTGCGCGCCAGGCTCACCCCGGACTACCGGATCGGCTGCAAGCGCATCCTGCTCAGCAACACCTACTACCCGGCGCTCGCGGCGGCCAACACCGAGGTCGTCTCCTCCGGTCTGCGTGAACTGCGCGGCTCCACGCTGGTCGCGGCCGACGGCAGCGAGCACGAGGTGGACGCCATCGTCTTCGGCACCGGCTTCCACGTCACCGACATGCCCATCGGCGCCAGGGTGTTCGGCGTCAACGGCACCAGCCTGGCGGAGGAGTGGAAGGACGGCATGGAGGCGCTGCGCGGCTCGACCGTGCACGGCTTCCCGAACCTCTTCTTCGTCATCGGGCCCAACACCGGCCTCGGCAACAGCTCGATGATCCTGATGATCGAGTCCCAACTGAACTACATGATCGACGCGTTGACCACCCTCGGCTCGATCGGCGCCACCGCGATGCAGCCCACCGTGCGCGCCCAGCGGCAGTGGAACCTCGAACTTCAGCACCGGATGGACCGCACCGTCTGGACCACCGGCGGCTGCCTCAGCTGGTACCTCGACCCGAACGGCAAGAACACCGTGCTCTGGCCCGGTTCCACCACCTCGTTCCGCCGGGCCACCCGCAAGGTCGACCTCGGCGAGTACGAGCTGATCATGCGCGCCGCACCGGCTGCCGCCCGCACCGTCCAGGAGGTCTCCGCGTGAATGGCGTTCACCTGCCCGAGGAGTACGAACCTCTCGTTCCGGTCGAGGAGTCGGGCGTACGGTCGGCGGACGGCATCCGGCTGCACGTCGAGGTGCACGGCCAGCCCGGTGCGCCCACCGTGGTGCTGGCGCACGGCTGGACCTGCTCGACCGTCTTCTGGGCCCCGGTGATCCGCCGGCTCGCCGACCGCTACCGGGTGGTGGCCTACGACCAGCGCGGCCACGGGCACAGCGAGGTCCCGCCGAGCCGGGCCCGCTACTCGACCCGGGCGCTGGCCGAGGACCTGTCCGCCGTGCTCGCGCGCACCGTTCCTGCGGGCGAGCGGGCCGTGCTGGCCGGGCACAGCATGGGCGGGATGACCATCATGGCCGCCGGTGGCCGGCCCGAGGTCGCCGAGCGCACCGCCGCGGCCGTCCTGATCTCCACCGGGCCCGGCGACCTGGTGGCCGAACTCGCCGTCCTGCCGCCGGCCGTGCGGTCCCGGGGCCTGCGGCGCTTCCTGCACCGGCAGCTGCTGCGCTCCCGGATGCCGCTCGGACCGGTCTCCCCGTTCAGCCGGATGGCGCTCAAGTACGCGACCATGGGGCCGGGTTCGCCCGCCGGACAGGTCGAGGCGACGGCCCGGATCGTGCACGCCTGCCCGACCGCGGTCCGCGCCAACTGGGCCGTGGTGCTGGACCGGCTGGACGTCCATGCCGGGCTCGCCCGGCTTGCCGCGCCCACGGCGGTGGTGGTCGGCACCGACGACCGGCTGACGCCGCCGGTGCACGCCCACCGGATCGTCGCCGAACTCCAGGACTCACAGGGGTTGTTGCTGCTGCCCGGGGTCGGCCACATGTCTCCGCTGGAGCGTCCGGCGGAGGTCGCCGCCGAGATCCACCGGATGGCCTCCGCGTACCTGACGGCCGCGCCCGCGGTCTCTCCCGCGCCCGCCGGCGCCGTTCCCGCTTCCGTCGACGAGAGGACCGCCGTCGCATGAACGCCATCCCGCCGTTGTCCGCGCAGGTCGTCGTCGTCACCGGGGCCGCGCGCGGCGTCGGCGCGTCGCTGGCCCGCAAGCTCGCCCGGTGCGGGGCCGAGGTGGCCCTGCTGGGGCTGGAGCCGGAGGAGCTGAAGGCCGTCGCCGCGCAGTGCGGCCCGTCCGCGACCAGCTGGGAGGTGGACGTCACCGACCTCGACGCGCTTGAGGACACCGCCCGGCGGATCAAGGAGCACTACGGGCGGATCGACACCGTCGTCGCCAATGCCGGGATCGCCATCGGCGGGCCGCTGACCGACAGCGACCACAAGGCGTTCAGCCGGGTCATCGAGGTCAACCTGCTCGGCAGTGTGGCCACCGCGCGGGCCTTCCTGCCGGCGCTCGCCGAGAGCCGCGGGTACCTGCTCCAGATCGCCTCGCTCGCCGCGCTGACCCCCGCGCCGCTGATGAGCGCGTACTGCGCCAGCAAGTCCGGGGTGGAGGCCTTCGCTCACTCGATCCGCGCCGAGGTCGCCTACCAGGGGATCAAGGTCGGTGTCGGGTACCTGAGTTGGACCGACACGGACATGGTGCGCGGGGCCGACCAGGACGCCGTGCTGAAGCAGATGCGTTCCAGGCTGCCGTGGCCGGCGAACAAGACGTATCCGCTGGAGCCCGCGGTGAACCGGATCGTCGCGGGGATCGCCCGCCGGTCCGCCCACGTCTACGCGCAGGCCTGGCTGCGCGGGATGCAGCCGGTCCGCTGGCTGCTGCCGAGCCTGATCGCGGTGGTCGGCTCCCGGGACGTGGCCCGGATCGCCCCCCAGCTTGCCGCCACCGCCGCGAGCCGCCTGCGCGCCGTCGGCGCCGGGGGTGCGGCGGACACGGCGGTCCGGGGGAGCCGGAGCGGGGCGGGTGACTGACGGCCGGCGGCCGGCGGCTGACGGTTGACAGCGGACGGTCGAGGGACGACGGCGAACGGGCGACAGATGACAGCTGACAGATTTCGAAATCTGTCAGCTGTCATCTGTTCGCGGTCCGTCGTCACCCACCCCCTGCGCGATCCCCGCCAGCGTCCCCAGCGCCCGCGCCAGCACCGGCAGCGGCGGCGAAGCGAGCCCGACCCGGACGGCGGAGGGCGAGCGCCGGGGATCGACGGCGAAGGCCGCCGCGGGCGTGACCGAGATCCCGGCGCGCTCCGCCTCCGCGACGAAGGCCTCCGCCCGCCGGCCCGCCGGCAGCTCCCACCACAGGTAGTACGAGCACGGGTCGGACCGCAGCCGTTGTCCCGCCAGCACCTCGCGCGCCAGCAGCTGCCGGGCCGTCGCATCGGCCCGCTTCGCCGCCTCCACCGCGGCCAGCGTGCCGTCCCCGATCCAGCGCACCGCCGCCTCCAGCGCGAAGCCGCTGGGCGTCCACCCGCCCGAGCGCAACGCGCCCGCCACCCGCTCGTGCAGCGCCGCCGGGACGACCGCGAACCCGGTGGTCAGCCCCGGGGCGAGCCGCTTGGAGAGGCTGTCCACGAGTGCCGTGCGCTCCGGCGCGAGCGCGGCCAGCGGCGCCGAATCGGGCCGCAGGAAGGACCAGATGGCGTCCTCGACCACCGGCAGGTCGAGTCGCCGCAGTACCGCCACGAGCTCCGCGGCCCGATCCCCCGGCAGGCTCGTACCGAGCGGGTTCTGCAGGCGCGGCTGGACGTACACCGCGCGCAGCGGTGCGGCCCGGTGGGCGGCCGCCACGGCATCCGGCAGCAGTCCGTGCTCGTCCATGGCCAGCGGTACCGGCACGATGCCCAGCCGCTCCGCCACCGCCTTGACCACCGGATAGGTCAGCTCCTCCACGCCCAGCCGCTGCCCTGTCGGCACCAGTGCCGACAGGGCCCCGGCGATGGCCTGCCGTCCGTTGCCGGCGAACAGCAGCTCGCCCGCCCCGACCTCCCAGGAGTCGACCGACACCAGTCCCGCGAACGCCCGCCGGGCCGCGCCCGTTCCGGCCGCGGCGGCCGGCCGCAGCGCGTCGCCCAGCGCGTCCGGTCGCAGCAGCGGCGCCAGTCCGCTCGCCAGCAGTTCGGCCTGCCCGGGGACGGAGGGGTAGTTGAGTTCCAGGTCCACGAGGGCGGCGGCCGGCTCCGCGAGTGCCACCCGGGCGCCGTCCGGTGCGCGTCCGGCCCGGACGAAGGTCCCGCGCCCGACCTCCCCGACGGTCAGCCCGCGCCGGGCCAGTTCCCGGTAGACCCGTCCCGCCGTCGAGTTGGCGATTCCCCGGCTGCGGGCGAACGCACGCTGGGTGGGCAGCTGCCGGCCGGGCCGCAGCCGCCCGTCCGCGATCTCGGCGGCGACCTGGTCGGCGATCAGTCGGTAGTCGTCCATCGGCGGTCGGCCCTCCAGAGGTCCCGCACAGCGGCCCGCGCACATTGCACCGAGTGCAAAGCCATCATTGCATCGACCCGATTGCCCGCTCTAGCCTCCTCGCATGGACGCGTTGACCTCCGCCGTGGACGGCCGGGCCGTGCTCGGGATCGCCGCCGTGGCCCTGGGCATGGTGCTGTCGCCCGGGCCCAACATGATCTACCTGGTCTCGCGCTCGATCGCGCAGGGCCGCCGCGCCGGGCTGGTCTCGCTGGTCGGGGTCGCGGCCGGCTTCCTGGTCTACCTGGTCGCGGTGACGGCGGGGGTGGCCGCGGTGTTCTCGGTGGTGCCCGCCCTCTACACCGCGATCAAGCTGGCCGGCGCCGGATACCTGCTCTGGCTGGCCTGGAAGGCGGTCAAGCCGGGCGGCACGGCGGTCTTCGCCCCGCAGCAGCTGCCGCCGGACCCGCCGCGCCGGCTGTTCGCGATGGGCTTCCTGACCTGTCTGCTCAACCCCAAGATCGCCATCATGTACATCTCGTTGCTGCCCCAGTTCGTGGCTCCGGAACGCGGTCACGTCGCGGTGCAGAGCCTGTTGCTGGGCCTGATCCAGATCGTGATCGCGATCACCGTCAACGGCCTGATCGCGGTGAGCGCGGGCAGTATCGCGGCCTTCCTCAACCGCCGCCCCGGCTGGCTGCGGATCCAGCGCTACGTGATGGGCACCGTCCTCGCCGGCCTCGCGGTGCACATCGCCGCGGACCGCGCCAAGGCCGTCGCCGTCTAGGTTGCAGTACCAGGTCGTGCGCCTGGCCACCGGCAGCAGGTCGTATCCGGCCGCGTCCTGAGCCGGAGCGTTTCCGTGGGTGTGGGCGCGGCTGCGGGGAGTCGGTACGGTCGGGGTATGACCACAGCCTTGATCACCGGCGCGACCGCCGGCATCGGAGCCGCCTTCGCCCGCCGGCTCGCCCGCAGCGGCTACCAGCTCGTCCTGGTGGCCCGGGACACCGAGCGCCTGGAGCGCGCCGCCGCCGACCTGCACGGCAGGTACGGCATCGAGGCGGAGGTGCTGACCGCCGACCTCGCGACCGACGAGGGCATCGGAGCCGTGGAGGCGCGGCTCGCCGACTCCGCCCGACCGGTGGACCTGCTGGTCAACAACGCCGGCTTCGGCAACAAGGGCGCCTTCGGGGCTGTCCCGCTCCAGGACGAGCTGGCCATGCTGAAGGTGCACATCGAGGCGATCCTGCGGCTGACCACGGCCGCCCTGCCCGGCATGCGGGAGCGTGGCCGCGGCGCGATCGTCAACGTCGCCTCGGTGGCGGCCTTCCTGCCGCGTGGCACGTACGGCGCGAGCAAGGCCTGGGTGGTCAGCTTCACCCAGGGTGTGCTGCGCGACCTCGGCGGTACAGGCGTGCGGATGATGGCGCTGTGCCCGGGCTTCACCCGGACGGAGTTCCACCAGCGGGCCGGCATGGGCACCGGCAACATCCCGTCCTGGTCCTGGCTCTCCGCGGAGCGGGTGGTGGACGAGGCGATGCGCGACCTGGCCCGCGGCCGGTCCGTGTCCGTGCCGGGCAAGCGGTACAAGGTTGCCGTGGCCATCGCCCGGGTGCTGCCCTCGGGCAAGCTGGGCGGGCTCTCCTCGAAGGCGGCGCGCACCTACCGGGCCAACTGACGGTCGGGCGGTCGGGCGGTCGGGCGCCAGGTGTCGGGCGCGGGGCGGATCGGCTCCGGTGCGGACGCCGAGGAATAGAGCAACCCTCACTATTAGCTTGTCTAACTATGAGCTATCCTCGCTATGCTGAGCCGCGCTTGACCGTCCGCCCGACCGTCCCACCCAGGGAGGCCCGTCCTTGAGGCCCACCGCCATCGACTGGACCCCGCCCGAACGCGCCGAGGGCGAACCCCGCCCGCCGGCCGAGTGGCGCCGCATCCTCGGGCTCTTCCGCCCGTACCGGGGCCGCCTGGCCGTTGTCGGGTTGCTGGTCGCCGCCTCCGCCGTGGTCTCGGTCGTCTCGCCGTTCCTGCTCAAGGCCGTCCTGGACACCGCCATCCCGCAGGGCCGCACCGGGCTGCTCAGCCTGCTCGCGCTCGGGATGATCCTGACCGCCGTGGTGAACAGCATCTTCAACGTCCTCCAGACGCTGATCTCCACCACCGTCGGCCAGCGCGTGATGCACGACCTGCGCACCGCCGTCTACGGCCACCTCCAGCGGCAGTCGCTGGCCTTCTTCACCCGCACCCGCACCGGCGAGGTGCAGTCCCGGATCGCCAACGACATCGGCGGCATGCAGTCCACGGTGACCTCCACCGCGACCAGCCTGGTCTCCAACCTGACCGCGGTGGTCGCCTCCGTCGTCGCCATGGCCGCCCTCGACTGGCGGCTGACCATCGTCTCGCTGCTGCTGCTCCCGCTGTTCGTCTGGATCAGCCGCCGGGTCGGCCAGGAGCGCAAGAAGATCACCACCGAGCGGCAGAAGCAGCTGGCCGCGATGAGCTCGGCGGTCCAGGAGTCGCTCTCGGTCAGCGGCATCCTGCTCGGCCGCACCATGGGCCGATCCGGTTCCCTCGCCCGTGAGTTCACCGAGCAGTCCGACCAGCTCGCCGACCTGGAGGTGCGGTCCAGTATGGCCGGGCGCTGGCGGATGAACACCATCCAGATCGTGATGGCCGCGATGCCCGCGCTGATCTACTGGGCGGCCGGGCTGACCTCCGCCGCCGGCGCGCCGATCGTCTCGGTCGGCACCCTGGTCGCCTTCGTCACCCTCCAGCAGGGCCTCTTCCGCCCGACGGTCAGCCTGCTCTCCACCGGTGTGGACGTGCAGACCTCGCTCGCGCTCTTCCAGCGCATCTTCGAGTACCTCGACCTGCCGGTGGAGATCGACGAGCCGGCCGACCCGGTCACCCTGACCGACATCCGCGGCGAGGTCCGCTTCAAGGGCGTCGACTTCCGCTACGACCCGGCGCAGGAGCGCCCGACCCTGGCCGGCGTCGACCTGGAGGTCCCGGCCGGGAGCTCACTGGCCGTGGTCGGCGAGACCGGCTCCGGCAAGACGACCCTCAGCTACCTCGTCCCGCGGCTGTACGACGTCACCGGCGGGCGGGTCACCCTGGACGGCGTGGACGTGCGCGAGCTGTCCTTCGACACCCTGGCCCGCGCGGTCGGCGTGGTCTCCCAGGAGACCTACCTCTTCCACGCCTCGGTCGCCGAGAACCTGCGCTTCGCCAAGCCCGGCGCCAGCGACGCCGAACTGGTCGAGGCCGCCCGGGCCGCGCAGATCCACGACGCCATCGCCGCGCTCCCGGACGGCTACGACACCCTGGTCGGCGAGCGTGGCTACCGCTTCTCCGGTGGCGAGAAGCAGCGCCTCGCACTCGCCCGGACGATCCTGCGCAACCCGCCGGTGCTCATCCTCGACGAGGCCACCAGCGCGCTCGACAACCGCACCGAGCGCGCCGTCCAGCAGGCCGTGGACGCCTTGGCCGCCGGCCGTACCACGATCACCATCGCGCACCGGCTCTCCACCGTCCGGGCCGCCGACCAGATCGCCGTCCTGGACCACGGCGAGGTGGTCGAACTCGGTACCCACGAGGAGCTGGTGGCGCTGGACGGCCGGTACGCGGCGCTGCTGCGCCGGGAGGTGCCGGAGGTCGCCGGCCGGCCGGAACCGGCCGGGCTCGGGCACGTGTGACGGGCCGGGGCACGGTTGGTGCGCCCACGGCGCCCGCGCCACAGTGCGGTCGCGCCACATCGTGGTCGCGTCCATCGCGGTCGTGACCGTGCGCAGGGCGGCCGCGCGGCGACGGAGCGGCGGTCAGGCCGCCTTCGGGACCTCGTTGTAGCTCTCCGCGACCTCCTGGCCGGAGAGCCGCTGGATGGCGGCCATCACCTCGTCGGTCACCTGCCGACGGGCCTTCAGCGAGCGGGCCTGCCCGTGCAGCTCGTCGAAGTGCAGGGGTTCGCCGAAGCGGACCGTCACCTTCTTCAGCCGTGGCACGCGCTTGCCCACCGGCAGGATCTGCTCCGGACCCTCCAGCGCCACCGGGACCACCGGCACGCCCGCGGTCAGTGCGAGCCAGGCGACGCCCGTCTTGCCCCGGTAGAGCCGGCCGTCCAGCGAGCGGGTGCCCTCGGGGTAGATGCCGAAGGCCTTGCCGTCCTCCAGGATCTCCAGCGCCGACTCCAGCGAGGCCTGAGCGGAACGGTAGGTGCCGCGTTCGACCGGAACCGCGCCGATCGCCTCGAAGAAGCCCTTGGAGAGCCGGCCCTTGAGCCCGGTGCCGGTGAAGTACTCGGCCTTGGCGAGGAAGTGGACCCGGCGCGGGGCGGTCAGCGGGATCACCACGCTGTCGATGAAGGACAGGTGGTTGCTGGCCAGGATCACCCCGCCCTTGCGCGGCACGTTCTCGATCCCCTCGATGACCGGCCGCCAGATCCCCCGCGAGACCGGTTTCAGCACCAACTTGGTGACGAGGTCGAGCACGATTCCCTCCCTGGATGAACGACCGCCCGGGAGGAGCCCGGGCCCGCAATCAGATCCGCAGACTACGGCACCCACCCCTGCGCCCGTCCACTCCCGGCGACCGTGGCGCGCGCCACGGCCGGGTAGGGTACGGCCGTCCGAACCGAGCAACACCCCGCAGTACCCAGGAGGGCACGATGGAGACCACCGAGGCGATCAAGGCCTTTTTCGACCGCTTCGACAAGGACGGCGACGGCAAGATCACGGCGGCCGAGTACGCCCTGGCCGCCAACGAGATGGGCGACCACGACGTCACCCTCTCGATGGCCGAGGCGCTGATCCACAGCATGGACACCAACCACGACGGCGTCCTGACCTTCGAGGAGTTCCTGGCCGCCCGCCAGCGCTGAGCTCGCGCCGACGGGGCCGGTCGCCGTACCGGCGACACCGGCCCCGTCCGGGGCCCTGCTGTGGTGCGGGGAGCTGCTGCAGCGCGGGTCCTACCGCTTCTCCACCGGGAACACCCGGCGCACCACCCGTTCCGCCGCCCCGCCGTCGTCCCAGACGCAGAACTTCTCCCGGAACCGCGCCCGCGCCGCCGGCTCGGGGTCGCCCGCCAGCAGCGCCCGCGCCAGCCCGTCCGCGTCCACCGTGACCGCGCCCGGCGGCTCCGCGAACAGGTCGAAGTAGACGCCGCGTTCCCGCTGGTACTCCTCCCAGTCCGGGGCGAAGATCACCACCGGCCGGTCCAGCACCGCGTAGTCGAACATCATCGACGAGTAGTCCGTCACCAGCGCGTCCGCCGCGAGGTAGAGGTCCTCGACGGTCGGGTGCGCCGAGACATCCACGATCCGCGCCGATTCCGTACCGGCCCCCGTCAGGTCGCCCGGGCCGTCGGTGTGGAAGTAGTGGGTGCGCACCAGCAGCGTGTGGTCCGGGCCCAGCTGCCGGGCCAGCGCGGCCACGTCCAGCAGCGGCACGTAGCCGCCCCTGCTGCCGCGGTGGGTCGGCGCGTACAGCACCGCCCGGGTGTCCGGTTGCAGCCCAAGCTGCTCCCGCATCGCCCGGACCTCGTCCGAAGTGGCGTTCGCCAGCCGGTCGTTGCGCGGGTAGCCGGTGTCCAGCATCTCGTACCGGCCGGGGAAGGCGCGGGCGAAGTGCCCGCTGGTGTGCGGGTTGGGGGAGACCAGGAAGTCCCAGCGGTCCACGGCCTCCTGGAGCAGCTCGAAGTCCATCCCCTCGGCCGCCGCCGGGTGGTCGCGCAGGTCCATGCCCATCGCCTTGAGCGGGGTGCCGTGCTGGGTCTGGACGTGCACCGTGCCCGGCCGCTTCGTCATGGTGCGGGGGAAGTTGACGTTGTTGACGAAGTACTTGGCGGTCGCCATCACCTTGAGGTAGGCGGGGGTGTTGACGATCACGTACGGCACCCCGGACGGCAGCGTGGCGGCCTGGGCGTGGTTCTCCACCACCCACACGCCCCGGATCCGCGGGGCGAGTTCCTTCGCCTTCTCGTAGATCGCCGCCGGGCTGCACGCGTAACCCCGGTGCCAGTACGCGGCGTAGACCGCGAGGTTCGGGTCCAGCGGCAGCCGGCGGAACGCGTTGTACGCGGTGAACCGGGCGCCGCTGCGCATTCCCTTCTTCACCGCCGGCGCCACCGCCCGTGCCCCGCGCTTGAGTTCGCGCGGCAGCCGGCCGGTGCGGCGCAGCTCGGCGTACGCGATCCGGGCGCCGCGGGCGGCCAGCCGGTACTGCACGCCGCGCACCCCGCCGGGGAAGCGGTACCCGGCCGGGCGGTGGCGGTCGAAGTGCCGGGCGATCCGCTGGAAGAAGTCCTTGCGCAGGTCGGTGGGGACCAGACCGGGGGTGTCGTAGACGTTCAGCGCCTGGCGGACGGTCCGGTCGAAGACCAGGGTGCGCAGCGAGTCCGGGACGGGCCGGCCGGGGCGGTCAGGGCGGTCCAGGAAGGCGAAGATCGCGTCGTACTGGGCGAACACGTCGGCGTGCTTGGGGGAGGCGGTGGCCGTGATCGCGCCTTCCCGGCCGCGCCGGTAGAAGTAGCAGGGGCGGTCGAGGTAGCGCAGCCGCTCGGCGGCCAGCAGCGCCGGGTAGGTGACCGAGATGTCCTCGTAGTAGCCGCGGCCGAAGGAGACGCCGAGGCCGTCCAGGAACTCGCGGCGGAACAGCTTGTTCCACACCGACATCACCGTCTGGAACAGTGCCGGGTGCTCGGCCAGGGTGCAGCCGTCGACCAGCGGGGAGCCGGTCAGTACGTGGCGCCAGGGGTTCGGCTCCGTCCCGCCGTCCGGGTAGACGTGGGTGAAGTCGGTGACCAGCACGTCGGCGGGGGTCTCCCGGCGGCGCTCCTGCACCAGCTCGTCCAGCAGTATGCCGACCGTGCCCTCGGGCACCCAGTCGTCGCTGTCCACGAACCAGACGTACTGGCCGCGGGCCTGCGGCAGGGCGGCGGTGCGGGCGCCGCCGAGGCCCTGGTTCTCGGTGAGGTGCAGCACCCGCAGGCGACTGTCGCGGGCCGCGTAGGCGTCCAGGATCGCGCCGGAGCCGTCGGGGGAGAGGTCGTCGACCGCGATCACCTCGAAGCGGGTCTCCGCGGCGGGGGTGTCGCCGAGGATCGAGTCGAGGCAGCGCGGGAGGTACCGCTCCACGCCGTGGACCGGGAGCACGATGCTGAGGAGGAGGGACACGCTGGCCGAGTGTACCGATCCACCGGGTGCGACCTGCGCGGACGTCCGGCACGGGGCCCCGGGGGCGGTTGCGGCGGGGCGGTGGTGCCTGGGGGGCCGGGCGGAGCGTCCGGGCGCGGGGGCCTGGCGGTGTCCGGGCGGGGGCTGGACAGGGCGTGCGTGAGGGCCCCGGAACCGCCGGTGCCGGGCCCCTCGCGGGGCGGCACCGGCAGTCAGGTGGCGGTCCGGCCGACCCTCTACGGCCGACCGCCGGTCCGGGCACCGTGCGAGCCTGGCCACCGCAGCGTCGAGGCGGCCGGGCAGTGGCTCGCGGGAGCCGGAGTTCTTCATCACTCGAACACGCGCTTGAGTGCGGTGCGGGCACTGGCGCGTGCATCAGATATTGCTTGGAGGATCGGCGGGAGTCAATCCCGCGAATGTGTTCACTTCCTGAAATCGGGCGTTCACGGTCTCGGCAGCGCCCCCCGTTCGGACGGGTCCTGTCCGGCGGGCGCCTGGGTGATCGCTTTGTCGATGTGACGGCTGTCCCCTATATGGAGACGAGGGTGGGGCGCGGGCGGATACGGGTGGGGTGCGGGGCGGGGTGCCGCCGGGGCGCTGCGGCGCGCCGGGCGCGTGTCGTGCACGCGGTTGCCGCACCCGCGACCGCCGGTCCTGGTGACGGACGGCCGGTCGTGCACCATCATTGATGCCTAGTCGTGACCGGTCGGGTCGGCCCCTGGTGCTTCGTCAGTTGACGCCGCACGATACGGTGGCACAACACCAAGGACGGTTGCGCGAAGGCCGTCCGTCACGGATAGTCTTCGCCTCACGGCCCTGGCGCCTCGTAGGGGTGGGAAAACTGATGGAACACATGCAAGTGCGGACTCGGCCCCGCGTGCCGGCGATCCAGTGCGGTGTCGGCACGACCGGCCGCCGGATCGAGCGACACCTGGCCGTGCTCGGCGCGCCCGCACTCCCGGCGGTGGACACCGCCGAGGCGCTCGGGTTGATAAGGGAACTCACGCCGCGCGGCGCCGAGGCCCCGACGATCCGTCGTCGCCACACCAGGATCTCGCTGCTGACTCCGCTGCGTCGGCTGCGGCGGAGCCTCTTCGGCGGGCGCGGCTAGTCCGGCCGGTGCGGCACGGGTCCCTCCCTGCCGCCCGGTCGGGAACCGACCCGGTGGACCGTCCGGTCCGCCGGGTCTTCGGTGTGTCCGGGCGGTGTCCGGGCAGGCGGCCCGGATGGCCGGGGCACTGTGGTCTGAACCTTTCACCTTATGCGAGTTTGCCTCCCCGGCAAGGCGAGTCCGCGAGGGAGTACGCCCGGCCCGCTGACCTGGGACAGGATGGCGCCATGGCGGACAACAACCACTCCACCCAGGCCGGATCGTTCCCGGCCACCACCTTCCAGAGCACCACCCTCGAGATCACCACCGGCAGCCGCGAGGTCGCGCTCGACATCACCGACCGCTGCGCAGCGTTCCTCGACGAACGGGCCGCCGGGCGCGACGGCCTGCTCAACGTCTTCGTGCCGCACGCCACCGCGGGGATCGCGGTACTGGAGACCGGCTCCGGCAGCGACGACGACTTCCTCGCCATCCTGCGCGACCTGCTCCCGGCCGACGACCGCTGGCGTCACCGGCACGGCAGCCCCGGCCACGGCCGGGACCACGTGGTGCCCGGCCTGGTCGCCCCGCACGCCACCCTGCCGGTGCTCGGCGGCCAACTGGCACTCGGCGTCTGGCAGTCGGTGGTGCTGATCGACACCAACGGGGACAACCCGCGCCGGACCGTCCGGCTGTCCTTCCTCGGCTGACGCCCGAGGGCGTGTGCCGGGCCGGACGCGAGGCCCGGGCACGGCACGGCCCGGCGGCGGGCAGCCCGGGCGGGTGGGCCCAGCGGCCCTCGGCGGGCTCGGTGGACTCAGCAGACTCAGCGGACGTGCGCGGCCACCGCGGCGAGGTAGCGCTCGATCGCCAGGTGCTGGCAGAGCAGCGCCACCGGACGGCCCAGCCTGGCGTACCAGGCGGACAGCCGGGAGAACGCGGTGACCTCGAACCACACCTCGCCGTCGGCGTCCATCGACACCAGGAACGCCTCCTCGCCGCACTCCGGATGCCCGGGGAGGGTTCCGTAGCCGAACCCGATCCGGCCCGGCTCGTCCACCGTCCACACCACCCGGCAGGGGATCACCAGCCGTGGCCACCGACTCCCCGGCAGGTTCAGCCGCAGTAGCACTGTCCCGCCCTCCCTGGCCGGGCCGGCCGGGTGCACCGCGAAGCCGGTGCCCAACTGGCTGCCCCAGCCGAGCACGTAGCGGCCGGCCCGCTCCAGCACCTCCGGCCCGTGCCCCAGGTGGACCCGCCGACGCAGGTGGGCGTAGCCGTCCGGCAGTCGCCCGCCCCCGCCCCGGGTGGCGCCCACCTCGGGGTACGACGGGGTGGTGGCGTGGGCGGCGAGCAGTCGTCGGTGCAGGTCGGTGGACATGCCGGTCACGGTAGCCGCCGGGCGTGAGGGGGCGACAGGAGGGGGGCGGGGCGGGAAGGCGGTTCTCGGTGGGACGCGGCGGGTCGCGACGGACGGGTTTCAGCGGACGGACTCTCGCGAACAGATTTCAGATGACGGATTACAGCGAACGTTTTCTGAAATCTGTTCGCCGGCATCCGTCCGCCGGGCTGGGTCCGGGCCGGAGCGTGTTGCAGCAGGGCGGGGGTGCGGAGTAGGAAGGCGGCATGAGCGACACCGGTACGAACCACGAAACGGGCGTCTGCGAGCTCGGGCCAGACGGCGGAGCGGAGGCGGCGCTGCGGCACGACCCGGAGGCGACCGGGCCGCGCGCCGACTGCGTCCTGTGCGGCGAGCCGACCGAACTGCCCGCCGACCAGCCGGGCAGCACCCTCTGTCCGGTGTGCGCCTGGCAGCAGGCGCAGCGGATCGCCTGCTCGGGCTGACCCCGGGCTGACCCCTGGCTGATCCCCGCCCCGATCAGGCCGACCGGCCCTACGCGTCCTCCCGCCCGGCCAGCGCCAGGGTCGAGCCGTGCCGCCCCTTGCGGACCAGCAGCTGGGCGGGGATGCGGCTGCGCAGGTCGGCCACGTGGCTGACGATGCCGACCGTGCGGTCCCGCTCGCGCAGGCCGTCCAGGACGTCCATGACCTCCTCCAGGGCGTGCTCGTCGAGGGTGCCGAAGCCCTCGTCGATGAAGAGGGTGTCCAGCGGCATGCCGCCCGCCTCGTCGGTGACCACGTCGGCCAGGCCCAGGGCGAGGGAGAGCGAGGCGAAGAAGCTCTCGCCGCCGGAGAGGGTCGCGGTGTCCCGCTCGGTGCCCGTCCAGGCGTCGACCACCCGCAGGGCCAGGCCCGAGCGCTTGGTGCCGGCGCCCCGGTCGTCGCTGTGCACCAGCGTGTAGCGCCCACCGGACATCCGGACCAGCCGGTCGCTGGCCGCCGCCGCGACCTGCTCCAGCCGGGCCGCCAGGACGTACGACTCCAGGCGCATCCGCAGCCGGTTCTCGGCGGAGGTGCCGGCCGCGAGCGCGGCGAGCCGGTTGATCCGCCCGTACCGGTCCAGTGCCGGGGCCAGCTCGGCGGCGAGCCCGGCCAGCTGCCGCCCGATCGCGGCCAGTGCCCCGCAGCGCTCGCGGGCCGCCGCACGGGCGGCATGCGCCCGGCCGAACCGGTCGGTGGCGGCGCCGAGCTCGGCCGCGACGGCGGGCAGGTCCACCGGCGGACGGCCCGCGGCCTCGGCCAGCTCCGGCAGCGCCAGCTCGCGGCGGACAGCGGCGGTCTCCGCGCCGTGCTGCTCCAGCCGGGCCTCCAACCGCTCGCGCTCCTCGCGCGGCAGCAGCACCGCCAGCGCCGTCTCGGCGTCCGGGAAGCCCGCCGCGGCAGCGGCCTTGCCCAGCTCGTCCTCGGCCTCGCCGAGCCGGGCCGCCGCCTCCGCGTGCGCCCGGGCGGCGGTGGCCGCCGCGGCGACCGCCTCGGTGAGCCGGGTGAGGGCCGCGGACCGGTCGGCGACCGAGTCCGCCTCGCCCCGGGCCGCCGCCACCCGGGCGGCCAGCGTCCGCTGCTCGGTGCCGAGCGCCAGCAGCCGGTCGGAGAGGACGGCGGCGCGCTCCTTGGCCTCGCGCAGCTCTTCCACCCGGCGGGCCCGGTCCTGCGACAGCCGGGTGATCTCCTGCTCGACCCGGCCGAGCGCCTCCGCCGTGTGCCGCGCCTCGCGGTGCTCGCGTTCCAGCCCGGCGAGGGCCTGCGCGAGCGCCTCCGTACCGTCCGGCCCGGCCGCGCCGGCGGCGGTGGCCTCGCGCACCCGCAGCGCGGTGAGCGCCTGGTCGGCCTCCGTCCAGACCCGCTCGGCCGCGGCCTGTGCCCGGCGCGCCCGTTCCTCGTCCTCGGCTCCGACCCGGCTGCCGGGCGTGGCCTCGGCGGGCGCCGGGTGCTCGGGCGAGCCGCAGACCCGGCAGGCCTCGCCCGCGCGCAGCTGCTCGGCCAGTTCGGCGGCCATGCCGCTCAGCCGGCGGTCCCGCAGGTCCAGGCTGTGCTCGCGGGCGTCCAGCGCGGCGGTGCGCAGGGTGATCACCCGGGGCTCGGCCGCGGCGATCTCGGCGCGCAGGCCGTCGCGCTCCCGGGCTGCGTCCAGGCGGACGGTCAACTCGGTGCGCTGCCCGTCCAGTTGCTCGACCCGGGCGGTCGCTGACCGAGCCTCGGTGTGCTGCTGCTCCAGTCGGCTCAGCTCGCCCTCGAACTCGGAGAGCCAGTCCTCGGCCTCCTCGGCCAGCTCCTCGGCGGCGCGCCGGTCGTCCGTCAGGGAGCGCTGTTCGTGGGCGAGTTCGGCGCAGCGCTGCTCCTCCGTCCGGGCCGCCTCCAGCCGTACCACCTCGGCCCGCAGCCGCAGGTCGGCCTCGGCCAGCCCGGCGGCGTGGGCCCCGGCGAGCGCCCGGCCCTCGCCGCCGGAGGCGGCCAGCGCCCCGCGGTGCCGGTGCTCCGCCTGCTGCGCGCGCCGGAGCGCCTGGGCCGCGCTCTCCCGCAGCCGCAGCGCCGACTCCACCCCGACGGCCTCCTGCGCCGCGGCCAGCCGCCGCCGGTCCGCGGCGGCAGCGGGCTCGAAGCCGGCCAGTCGCTCCGCCCGGTCCAGTGCCTCGCGGTGCCGGCGCTGGCGACCGGACAGGTCCTCGGCGGCCTCGCGGTGCTCCTGGGCGGTGCGCTGGGCCGCCTCGGCGCTCGCGAGGGCGGCCTCGGCGACGGCGAGCTGCTCGGCCGCGCCGCTGCGCAGGACCGCCGCCCAGCCGAGCACCCCGGCGGTCAGACCGGCGTCGTCGTCCTCGGCCGGCACCCAGCCCGCGGCGGGCTCGGCGCCCGGACCGGCGGCCTGTTCGGCCTTGCTGGTGAGGTCCCGAAGCCGGCGCCGGCCGGCCTGGACGGCGGCCTCCTGGCCGCGGCGCTGCTCGGCCAGCCAGGCCTCCACGTGCTGGAACCGCTCGGTGTCGAACAGCCGCCGCAGCAGCTTGCCGCGTTCCTCCGAGTCGGCCTTGAGGAAACGGGCGAAGTCGCCCTGCGGAAGCAGCACCACCTGGCAGAACTGCTCCCGGTTCATGCCGATCAGCCGGTGGATCTCCTCACCGGCCTCCTGGTGCGACTTGCTGAGCCCCCGCCAGCCGGGCGTGCCGTCGCCGGTGTCGGCGGCCCACTCGCGCAGCAGGGTCTGCGCCCGCTCGACCGTGGTGCCGGTGCCGACCTTCTTCGGCCGGCGCTGTTCCGGCAGCCGGGTGATCCGGAGCTGCCGCCCGCCGAGGGTCAGTTCGAGCTCCACCGACGTCAGCCGCTTCGGGTCGGCGTGGTCGCTGCGCAGCCGGTTGGCCCGGCGCGCGCCCGGCGTCTCGCCGTACAGAGCGAAGCAGACCGCGTCCAGCACACTGGTCTTGCCCGCGCCCGTCGCGCCGCGGAGCAGGAACAGCCCGCCGGCGGCGAGCGCGTCGAAGTCCACCGTCTCGCTGCCCGCGAACGGGCCGAAGGCGGTGACGGTGAGCCGGTGCAGCCTCATCGGGGCAGGTCCGCCTTCCGGTCGGTGCTCTCCCGGACGCGCTCGAAGCCCTCGCGCAACCAGCCGAGCTCGTCCGGCTCCGGCTCGGCACCGGGGCGCACGTGCCGCAGGAAGCCCTCCGCGACCTCCAGGTCCCCGCGGCCGCTGACCCGGGCCGCGTAGGACTGCGAGGGCCCGGCGTCGCTCCGCTCGGGGTCGAACAGCAGCTGGAGGGTGTGCGGGAAGCGGCGGCGCAACCGCTCCATCGGCTCGCTCGGCCGGGCCGCGTCGGTGAGCGTGGCCTGCACCCAGGACTGCTCGTGCCCGGCGTACTTCTCCTCGGTGAGCAGTGCGTCGAGGGTGTCGCGCAGCGTCGCCAGCCGGCGCGGCTCGGGGCAGGGGACGCGCTCGGCCGTCACCGAGCCGTCGGCGGCCAGGTCGACCAGCCACATGGTCTTGCGCTGGTTCACCTCGGAGAAGGAGTAGGCGAGCGGGGAGCCGCTGTAGCGCAGGTGCGGGGCGAGCGTCTGGCAGCCGTGCAGGTGGCCGAGCGCGGCGTAGTGCACCCCGTCGAAGACCGACGCCGGTACGGAGGCGACGCCGCCGACCGCGATGTCCCGCTCGCTGTCGCTCGGCGCGCCGCCGGTGACGAAGGCGTGCGCCAGCACCACCGCCCGGGTGCCGGCCGGGCGTGCCGCGAGATCCGCCCGGACCTGGTCCATCGCGGCCCCGAGCACCGCCGCGTGCCCGCCCTTCGCCAGCCCGAACCGCTCGCGCACCAGTGTCGGCTCCAGGTACGGCAGCCCGTACACCGCCACCGGGCCGTGCCCGTCCGCCAGCAGGACGGGCTCCGCGCACTCGCCCGGGTCGGTCCGCAGGTGGATGCCGGCCCGTCCGATCAGCCCCGCCCCGACCCCGAGGCGGCGGGCCGAGTCGTGGTTGCCGCTGATGAAGACCGTCGGCACTCCCAGGCCCGCCAGCCGGTGCAGCACGTCGTCGAACATGGCGACCGCTTCCAGTCCGGGCAGTGCCCGGTCGTACACGTCGCCCGCGACCAGCACGGCGTCCACGCCCTCGGACCGGACCACCTCCACCAGGTGGTCCAGGAAGGCGCGCTGGGCGTCGTGCAGGCTCTCCCGGTGGAACGAACGCCCGAGATGCCAGTCGGAGGTATGCAGCAGTCGCATGGTCCCCGACCCTAACGCGCAGCACTGACAATCCCGCCCGGCTCTGCGGAACCGGACGCCCCAGGGGCCGCGGTGGTCCCGGCTCCACGCGACTGGGGCCTTGCCTGCCCTTGCCGGCGATGGGCGTCGGGCTCCGTGGGGCCGGCCGACCTGCACGGAGCCGGCGGCCTGCGTCCGTCTCTCCCCGGCTTCCGGCAGTCCGGGGCCCGGGGCACTCTGCGACGGCGGTCAGGGGCGGCGCTGAGCCTGTTCGATTACTCGGGGTGAATTGTCAGTGGCTCTGTGTATTTTCCTCCGCGTCGACCACTCCAGCCGGGGTGGCCGGCGTGATCCGGTGTCGGGCGAGCGAGAAGGAGGAGCCATGGCTGCTGTGCGGGAACTGGTGTGCGGGGTGCTGGGCGCTGCGGCGGGGCGGCCGTCGCGGGGGCGTCGGCGGGTGTCGGTGCTGGCCGGGCGGAGGCCGGGTGAGGGCGCCGGCGGGGCGCCGGCCGGCGGGCCCGGAGGGGCGGTGCCGCCCGGGGGCGGCCGGCCGCCGGGTTCGCGGGCAGGAGGAGGCGG
>NZ_JBHVFE010000098.1:0-23187 GCF_042801945.1 Kitasatospora sp. NPDC057542 | reverse complement strand
AGCCGGGTCACGTTGCCGTGACCCGGCTACCCGACTAAATCGCCCCAAGCTGGT
Source organism: Kitasatospora sp. NPDC057542 (assembly GCF_042801945.1). Taxonomy (NCBI): domain Bacteria; kingdom Bacillati; phylum Actinomycetota; class Actinomycetes; order Kitasatosporales; family Streptomycetaceae; genus Kitasatospora; species Kitasatospora sp. NPDC057542. The sequence goes on along the minus strand of NZ_JBHVFE010000098.1, from coordinate 23,133 downwards.
CCACCGGGCCCTTACGAGCCGGCGGTGGCCGCCTCCAGGGTGGTCGCCATGACCGGGCTGGTGAAGGTGTTCGTCGCGTCCCCCGAGGAGGGGTGGTAGGAGCCCCACTTGAGATAGTTGCGGTCACCGTCCCAGGTGGTGCCCTTGAACGTACCCGAGCCAATGGTGAAGGTCTGCTTCACGCCGTCGAACCAGAAGTCGATGGTGCCGTCGGTACGGCCCAGGCGGATCTTCAGCGCGTAGGCGTGCCACTGGTTGTTGGCAGTCGGCGAGGTCCACAGCGTGTGCGCGACGTGATCGGTGTCCCACTCCTGGAGGCGGATGCGCCCGGTCGTTGCGTCGATCTCGATCGGGTGGTTCGCCGTGTCGGTGCTCGGCGTGCACTTGAGCTGGAAGACGTACCGGCTGTTCGAGTCCTTGATGTCCACCTTGGACGACCAGCCCAGGTAGAAGGTGTCGCCCTCCTTCAGGTCGGGGCTGAGCGTCTCGCAGCGCTCCTCGCCCGCGGCCTGGAACGCCCGCCACACACTGCCCTTGGCGGAGTCCTTGACGACGCGGAAGTCGCCCGACGCGCACTGGACGGCAGCGAAGGAGGACGGTCCCCTGCTGGTGCTCGGGGTCCACAGGACCTTGCCCGTGACGGCCGCGGAGCCGCTGGCCACGGCCGGGCCGCAGGAGATCGCGAGCGTGGTGGGGCCACGACGCCGACGACGGTCTTGCGGTGCTGAGACAGAAGCGACATCTGTCTCCCTGATGAATGAGCGGCCGGAACGGACGCCGTCCAGGCCGGTAGGCCGCGGGCGCCGTTGCGGGGCTCCGCGGTGGGGGTTGGTGATGCCGCCGAGCACCCCACCGAGCGGTAGGGGCTGCGCGGCGCCGGCCGCCGGGTCATTTCGACGCCGCCGGAACGGTCACCGGCGACGAGCCGCCGGGCACCAGCAGGTGCGGCGTCCCGCTGCCGTCCGCCGGCACGCTCCAGACATCGGTGCCATTCCCGTCCTGGGCCGGCAGCGCGTACCCGAGCGTCTCCCCGTCGAGCCAGGCCGCCTGGTCGTCCACGCTGCGCGACTCGGCCAGCGGGTGCTCGCGCAGTCCCGCCAGTTCCAGGACGTGGAGCCGCCAGGGCGCCGCCGGGTCGGCCGAGACCTTCTTCTTGAAGGCGATCCGGGTACCGTCCGGCGAGAGCGAGGGACACTCGACGTTCTCCCGCAGTGTGCGGGCCGACCACGCCCGGAGGTCGCCCTCGACCAGGTGGGTCCGGCCGCCGGTCGAGACGGTGGCGTAGAAACGGTTGTCGTCCGAGGCGAAGTTGACGCCCCAGTAGTTGACGTCAGCGGCGTGGTAGCGGGCACCGTCGACGGTCAGCGGGATGGACTCGACCGACTTGACCAGGTAGCCGGTGCGCAGGTCCAGGATCGACGTCCGGGTGGAAAAGGTACCCGCCGCGTAGGAGTCCCCCACGGCGAAGGTGGTCCAAGAAAGCAGTTGCCCGGAGGCCGACACCCGGGCCCGGTTCGGGATCCCGGGCACCGTCACCGTCTGGAGCTCGGTGAACCGCCGGTCGTACACCACCGCTTGGGTGCGCGCCGGGGTGCCGGGCAGCGCCCGCAGGCACAGGGCCCGGTCTCCCCCGGCGTGGAAGCGGACACAGGACGGCCCGTCCGGCACCCCCGGGCTGCGGGCGACCCGCCCGATGGCGGTGTCCCGGTAGTAGAGCCCGGGCTCGTCCAGGGTGAACGAGTTCTCCGCGGCAACGAGCCGCTGCCCGCCGTTGCGCTGCCGGGCGTGCAGCACGTACCCCAGCGAACCGCCCAGCAGTACCAGAGCGGCTGCGATCAGCACCACTGGACGCGCCTTCACGAGGCCTCCCCCTCCGGCAGGATCCGCCATGCTGCGACGAGTGCGGCGGCCAGCCCGAGTGCGGCCACCGACAGGGCCGGGCGCGGCCCCCACCACGTCCAGGCCGCACCGAAGCCGGCCGCACCGACCAGCCGGGCAAGCGCCTGGCCGGTCTGCAGCACCGCGAGGCCGCTCGCGCGGCCGTCGAGCGGCAGCACCGGCCCGGCCAGTGCCATCAGCACGCCGTCCGTGGCGGCGTAGAAGACGGCGAGGAGTACCAGGACGAGTACGGCGGCCGGCCATCCCGGCGGGGCCATCAGGGTGAGGTAGGCGGCGAGCAGCGCGGCGTGCCCGCAGAGGAACGGAATGCGCCTCCCGGTCCGGTCCGCGATCCGGCCCGCCGGTACGGCCAGCAGCAGGTAGCCGGCCGCAGCGCCGAGCGGCAGCAACGGGAAGAGCAGGGGCGGCAGGTCCAGGCCGCGTTGGAGCAGAAGGTAGAGGAAGGAATCGCCGATCGTCACTGCCCCCAGTAGCGCGGCGGCCGTGACGACCCGCCGGAACACCGGATCGCCGAGTGTCCTGCTCCTCCTCCTTCCGGTGGGCGTTGACTCGGCGGCCGCTACCGCCGCCCCGGCCACCCCGGCCCCCGCCCCGGCCCCGGCCACCCCGGCCCCCGGCACCGCCCCCGCCGGGACGAACAGGACCAGCACCAGCACGCCGAACAGCCCGATGGCGAAGCTGACCGCGAAGACCGCGTCGTACGCGTCCGCAGTCGCCCACAGCACCGCGAACGCGACCAGGGGTCCGAGCAGCGCCCCCGTGGTGTCCATCGCCCGGTGTACTCCGAACGCCCGGCCGAGCGCCTCCGGCGGTGCGCTGAGTGAGATCAGCGCATCCCGCGGCGCGGTCCGCACGCCCTTGCCGAGCCGGTCGGCGGCCAGCGCGGCGGCGATCCCTCCGGCGGCTCCGCCGCCCAGCAGCAGCCCGAGCCGCGAGAGCGCCGAGAGCAGGTAGCCGGCCCCGGCGACCGTCCGGTGTCGGCCACCGCCGTGGTCGGCGATTCTGCCGCCGAGCAGCCGGACCAGCGCTGTGGCGCCGTTGAACAGCCCGTCGAGGAAACCGAATTGCAGTGGCGAGAGGCCGAGCCCCAGCACCAGGTAGAGCGGCAGCACGGCGGTGACCATCTCCGAGGAGACGTCGGTGACCAGGCTGACCGCGCCGAGGGCGATGACCGTGCCGGGGACGCGCCGCCCCGTCCCGGCGGGGTGGGGCGGCGCGTCCGTACGGCGGCCGGTGGTGGCCAGGTACATCATCAGTGGCAGCTGTACTTCGGGCCGGTGTCCTTGACCTGGCCGTCCGTTCCGACGTAGGTCCAGCCGTAGCCGGAGTCGGTGAAGTCCAGCTTCAGCACGCCGTAGTCGCCGCTGATCCGCTTCTGGCTGTTCGGCTGGACCTGCTCGATCGGGTACGGCTCGGCACCGCCCATCCCGCCGACGATCTCGACGATCCCGTCCGCGGTGGCCTTCCCGTCCGGGTCCTGCGGGGCGAACCGCTCGTAGTGGTGATCGTGCCCGTTCAGCACCAGGTCTGCCCTGGCTCCGTAGAGTATCTTCCACACCGGCCGGGAGACCGGGTCGTTGCCGTGCCCGCCCGAGGAGTACAGCGGGTGGTGCCAGTAGGCGGCGATGCACTTCTTCGCATTGGCCGCCAGGTCGGCCCTGAGCCAGTCGATCTGAGCGCTCTGGTCGAAGGCGTTGGAGTCCAGTGCGACGAAGTGCCAGTTGCCCTCGTCGAAGCTGTACCAGCTCTTTCCCTGCGGGTAGGCGATGCTGCCGAAGTACGCCTTGTACCCGGCGTACGACCCCGCCGGGTCGTAGGTCTCGTGGTTGCCCGGCACCGGGTGGGTCTTCGCCCTGAACGCCCCCCAGGTCTTGTCGTAGTAGTTCCGGAAGTCCGCCAGCCGGGCGTCGTCGTACTGGTTGTCACCCATCGTCAGGTAGAACCTCGGGTTGATCCGCTGGGCCAGCGCGGCCGTCTTCGGATGCGCACAGCCGCTGTCCGAGGCGGTGCACTGCGCGGCGATGTCGCCCGCCGCCACCACGGTGAACGCCCCGCCCGGAGTGGTCCCGGTCGGTGACGGGCCGGTCGGTGACGGACCGCCGTCCGGTACCCCGTACACCTGCATCTCGAACAGCGAGTACCCGTACGACGTCCCGCGCGCCGTCCCGTACATCCGGACGTATCGGCCCCTGGCGCCCAGCCCTGGCCAATCGTCCGTCCCGCCGTTCCCGGCCTTCTCCTCCGCCACCGTCGTCCAGGTCACCCCGTCCGCCGACACCTCCACCCGGTACGCCTTCGCGTAGGCGGCCTCCCAGCTCAGCTTCACCCGCGAGATCCCCGCGCTCCCTCCAAGGTCCACCAGCAGCCACTGCGGGTCCTCTCCCTCCGCACTCGCCCACCGTGTGGAGGCGCTCCCGTCGAACGCCTTCCCCGCCGCGTACGACGACCCCTCGGTGGACGAGGCCGTCGCGGCCTTCCCCTGCGAGATCAGCGGATCGCCCGCCGCCCCCGCCCGCTCGGACCAGCCGAGCAACAGGCCGCCGAGCAACGCGAGCACAGCGGCGAATACTCCGACACGAACAGGCCTTGCCGAGACACCCAGACGCATCCCTGACTCCATGACCTTGAGAAACGGCGAGAGCTGGACTCCGGTCCACACCACACGAACTCACCGGCAAGCGGCGTCACACCGCCGCGGCGGCCGGGTCAGAGCTCTCACTGAGCGCGTCACGCCCCTCCTGCACGGACGCCGCGCCAAGCCGCCAGCCGACAGCATAATAGAAAGTAAAGTTCCCTATCAATAGTGCGGCGACACCGTCCCGCCGCCCGCATCGTCCCGACACCCGGCCCGAGTGCCATACAGGACAGCTTGGTTGACTGACCGTCATGATCCATCGCCGCAGACCGTTCCCGGTGTGCCGCGACGAGATCGCGGTACCAGGCGTACGAGGCCTTCGGCGTGCACGCCGCACTGGCCGACTTCGTCCGGCGCGACTCCGGCCGGGCCCTCGCCGACTTCGCCAGTAGGCCGCGCCAAGGCACCCCACCAGAAGGTCGAGACGGCCCGGCCTTCACCCAACACCCGGAACTCATGCTGGTTACCCGCCGTCGGATTCCAGAGGCCCCGCTTCCACGCCCCGGTCACACAGTGACGAAGTCACCCATCATCGCCATGTCCTCATGCTCCAGGTTGTGGCAGTGAAGCATGAACGTCCCCACGTGGTCGGTGAACCGGACGGCAAGCTCCACGGCCTCGGCCGGGCGCAGGTCGACGGTGTCCTTCCAACCCGCGTCGAAGGGACCGGGCGGACCTCCGTTGCGGGAGAGGACTTGGAAGTGGTTCAGGTGCAGATGGACGGGGTGGTGGAAGTCGGTGACGAACCGCCAGATCTAGGTGGTGCCGAGCCTCGGCCGGGCCAGTGCGCGGCCGGGCGAGTAGGGCATGCCGTTGATGGTCCAGCCGTGTTCCGGGCTCTGTTGGAAGAGAAAGGCACGGGTGGCCACCGCCGCGTCAGGGTTCAGCCGCTCGACGGTGCCGAGAGGGTCCGGCACCCACAGCGGGTCCGAGCGACTGCTCAGTGTGCCACCCCCAGCGCGATTTTACCGCTCGGAGAGACCGGAGACGGCCGGTCCGCAGGGGCCTCCGCGCGGAGCTTGACGAGGTAGCGGGTGAAGCCGTCGGGGACGCCTGCTGTGGTGTGAGTGGCGCGCAGGCGACGGAGCAGCTTGATCGCTCGCTCGTAGCGGTACTTGCCGGTGTCGGCGAGCTGGGCCTGAATCAGGTAGCCCCGGCGGTCGCGTTCGGCGACGGCGACCACGGCGGCAGTGGCGGTTGCGGGGAGGCCTGCGAGTTGCAGAGGTGACGTAGTCGGGTTGAGGTGAGCGGTCGGGTGGACCCGATCGTGGCGGACGCCAGCCCTGGAACGCCCCAGCATAGCGGCACTGCCACGTCGACGGCGGCCGTTTGGCGCATGCGCCAGCCGTTGGGGTCGAACGGTCATGGGCGGGTGTCTCCGGTGTCCGGGGCTGGTGGACAATGCCCGGATGATGGAGAACGATGACGTCCTGGCCAGGGTCTTGGAGCTGCGGGCGGCGGGGAGCGGGCCGAAGCAGATCGCGAGGGCGCTCGGCCTGCGCCCTGCGCAGGCGAGTGCGTTGCTGCGACAGGTGGCCGAGTGCCGGACGGCAGGGACGGCCCCGGCCGATCGGCCGGTGGTCGGGTGCTGGGTGAACGCGGGCTGGAGCGCCGGCCTGGGGCTGGCCGCCGTACCCGCGTGGGCGGAGGCCGACCCTCCCCCAGCCTCCGGCCGGGGGTACCCCCAGGCCTCCGACGATACGGAGACCAGCGGGTTCGCCCAGGTGCTGGTGGCCCGTCAGGAGCGTGCCAGCAGATTGACGGTGTGCGGGTTCCTGGTCGACGTCTACTGCCTGGGCGTCAAGAACACCGTCGAGCCGGAGGTCATCGGAGCCGGCTCACTCCTTTCGTACCTGCGCCGGTACTACTCGGCCTTCGACCAGCCGCCGTTGAGCATCGAGCTCGACCAGGCCCGCACGATCGTCCACGGTGCGGTCGCGTACGCGCGTTCCCTCGGTTTCACGCCCGCACCGGGCTTTGCGAACACCGCCCCTTACCTCGGGCCTGTGCGAGGCGATGAGCCCGCGATCGTCTTCGGCCGCGGGGGGAAGCCGTTCTACGCCTCCGGCCCGTACGACGACGCCCGGCACATCGTCCGCACCCTGGAGCAGTCCTGCGGCCCGGACGGCTTCCACTACACCGTGGCGATGGGACAGCTGTGAGCATCGACCACCAGCTCGAGGACCGGCAGGAGAAGGAGCGCCGGATCCGTGTCACCGAGCACGAGGCGCAGGCCAACCTGGCCACAGTGCTCCAGCTGTGCGCGACGGGCAAGCTGCGCTGCAGCGAGAAGACCCGCAGGCCGAGCGCGGCCGCCGTCGCCGCGATCGTCGAGGTCCTCGACGGCGGCGACTTCTACGAGCACGAGGCCATCGCCGCCTTCGCCTGGCCGCTACTCCTCCAGGCCGGTGGCCTGGCGACCCTCGCCTCCGGCAGGCTCACGCTCACCCCGCGTGGTCGCACCGCCCTCGCCAAGCCCGCGCACGAGACCATCGCCGCCCTGTGGCACCGCTGGCTGAAGAACACCCTGCTGGACGAGTTCTCCCGGATCGAGGAGATCAAGGGCCAGCGCGCCGCGAACGTGCTCACCGCCGTCCGACCGCGCCGCGAGCTCGTCGGCCAGGCGCTCGCCGCCCGCACAACCGGCCAGTGGATCGCCATGGACGACCTGTTCGCCCAAATGCGCCGAGCCGGCCAGGACCCCGTCATCACCCGAACCGAACGCGCCCAGTGGAAGCTGTACCTGGAAGACCCCCAGTACGGAAGCCTCGGCTACGACGGCCACCACGACTGGTCACTGCTCCAAGGACGCTACACGCTCGCCGTGCTCTTCGAGTACGCGGCCGTCCTCGGCCTGATCGACATCGACTACGTCCCGCCCACCGGAGCCCGCACCGACTACCAGCACAACTGGGGCGGCGACTACCTCGACCAACTCAGCCGCTACGACGGCCTGCTCGCCCTGCGCCTCAACCCACTCGGCGCCTACGCCACCGATCAAGCGGCCACCTACACCCCCAGCCCCAAGCCCCAACCGGCAACCCCGGCCGGCCGGATCACCGTCCTGCCGAACCACGACATCGCCGCCCTCGACGGACTGGCCCCCGGCGACGCCCTGCTTCTGGACGCCTTCGCAGACAAGACCAGCGACCGTGTCTGGAGCCTCACCCACCGCTCCCTGCTCAAAGCCGCCGACGCCGGACGCGACCTCACCGAACTGCGTCGCTACCTGGAGTCGGCAAGCCGGCATCCGCTGCCGCAGACCGTCACGACGCTCCTGGACGACGCCGCTCGCCGCCTCGGCCAGGTCCGCGACACCGGCCCGGTCCACCTGATCGAATGCGCGGACGGTGCCGTCGCCGCTCTCCTGGCCGGGGACCGGCGCCTGCGTACCCTCGTGACCCGGCTGGGGGAGCGCCATTTCGCCGTCCCCGCCGAACGGCTCGCCGCCTTCCGCAAGGCCGCTCTGGCCCAGGGGTACCCGCTGGAACAGGTCCGATGACCAGGCCGCCGCGCTCGGACTCGACTGGCTCTGATCGCACACTCTCATCGCCACCCCACCTCCCCCGCTGTCGGAGGTGGGGCGGCACAGTGATGAGGATTCGTGAAAATGGCCCACGCGCACGCGCTACTTCTCCTGATGCGTCATCGCCTCGCGCACAGTTCTGGCGCGCTCGGCGAGAGACGGCAGGTCGTCCGTGTTGGCACCGCTGCGGTAGTCCGCAACGCTCCCGATGGTGGTCCCGCTCTGGTCGGCCCAGGCGCAGGCCGGCACCAGCCCCTTCTTGTTGCCCGCACACTTGAGGTAGCCGCCCAGCGGGCCTGGCGGGAACACCGTGTACCCGGCCGGCGAGGACCCGTGCTCGGGTACCGGGTCGTCCTTGGGGTCCGCGCCGCCCAGGAGGCGATCCAGCTCTCCGACCGGGCTCGCGAAGGAGCCCGTGGCGCCGACCACCAGGAAGTCCGGCTCGTCGCTGCCGGGCAGGCTGTAGCCGGTCACGAAGTGTTCCCGGTAACGGACTTTTGTGGGAAGGTTCGGGAACAGCTCCTGGTCCAGCAGCGCGTAGCGCCCGCCGCTGTCCGGTTCACGGGTCAGCTCACCGATGGTCTGCGGCGGATCCAGTCGGTAGCGCTTCAGGTCGTCCTGCCCGGGCCTCGTCGCCAGCACCCCCGCGACCAGGAGCACGCACGCTGCCCCACCACCCGCTTTGATCCACGTCGCCCGCCGTACACGCTTCCACCAGGGCGACACGGGCGCGGCCGGCTCGGCCCAACGGGCCTTCAAGCGGTCCGCGGCGCTCTCGTCGGCGGCCTGCGAGCCACCCTCCTCGACAGCGAGTGACGGAGAACCACCCGTACTGATATTCGACATGGGGCAAACAATGGCCATCAGGCCCCGGTCGGTCAAATACAGCTCCACTACGGCTCGTTCCGAACAAACCGGGGTGGCCGCCCGAGGCATCCCTCCGCAGCACGGCAGGCGAACAGGCCAGCAGCACGGACATCTCCGCCCTCACGCAGGCCATTTGTGACCCGTGCTGGGCGCAGCCATGGCCGATGTCGCCAGCATGTGGACCAACGCCGCGCGCTGGACCTGGTCGTGCAGTTCACCGACGACCAGCGTGCGCAGCTCGCCGTGCAGGAGGAGCGGGCGCTGGGTGAGGTCGCGGCCGGCCCGCCGAAGGAGCGCGGCGGCGGGTGGCGGCTCCGGCTGGGCTGACGCGGCCGGCTCAGCGCGTGGGCGATCCCGCGGTGATGAGCTGCTGTTTTCATGCCGCGGGTCCGCAACTGACCACTCCGGCACCGACCTACGTCACGGTCACCCTGGAGCCGGACACCACCGACACGGTCTCGCCCCCCGCTTCGACCGGCAGCCGGTAGCCGCGGCCCGCCCGGCCCCTGCTGCTTCCACACGCCGTCTATCGTGGGCGGGCCGGGTCGCTCATGCGGGTGACACGGGGCCCAGCAGCTGGTGCCGCTGACCCGTGTTGTGGGGTACTGGGCGGATGCGAACCAGCAGGACGGCCGCTGTCGGGGCCCTGCTCGCCCTTCTCACCGCGGTGCCGGCCCGAGCGGCGACGGCGTCGCCCGCACTCGGCACGCGCCGCACAGCCGGCGTCGTGGCCCCTGAGGTGCTCTGGCGTCAGGTGGTGCTCGACCGGCTTGCCGACGCCGCTCTCGGGGTGCCCGAGCACCGGCGCGCGCAGGTCCCGGGCTACGCCGGGCACATTGTCGACCCGCAGGAGGGTCGACTGACGTTGTACTGGCACGGGGACGTGCCCGAGCGCGTCACCGACCTGCTGGCGCACACCCCGCCGGGGGTCACGGCCACGGTCCGGCGGGCGCCCTACACCCTGCGGCAGCTGCGCGAGGCGCGGGACCGGCTCGTGGCGGCCGCGGTGCGCGGCGACGCGGGCGCGGTGTGGAACTCGGCCGGGCCTACGGCGGACGGGACCGGGCTGGTTGTCGGCTACACCCCGGGCACTGCACATCGGGACGGTGCTCGCGCGCGCGAGCAAGTCGCCGCTCGCGCTGCCGAGCTCGCGGGTGTCCCCGTCGACGCTGCCCCGGCCGCCGCTCCCACTGCCACGGCGACCCGCCACAGCGACGCCAACCCCTGGAGCGCCGGCGCCGAACTCACCTCCCCCGCCAACGCGTTCTGCAGCAGCGGGTTCGGTGCCTGGCGCGGCAAGACCGCCGTCCTGCTCACCGCCGCGCACTGCGGCACTTCCGGCACCTACAAGACCGGCACAGGGGCCGTCATCGGCTCGGTCTCCGATGCGGACACCGCTCTCGACGTGGCCGTGATCAATGTCAACGGCACTCCGTCCGGGCGTTTCTACGACGGCGCCTGGAACAACGCGTCGGGCTACTCCAAGCGGACCTTCGGCGCCGGGCACAACAACGTCGGAGGACTGGTGTGTGACAGCGGGGCCATGTCCGGCGTGCACTGCGGTCTGAAGATCACCAAAACCGAGTACGCCGCCAACGTCGAGGGCACCTGGCACACCGACATGGACATCGCCGAGCGCACCGACGACAGCACCATCGCCGTGGCCCAGGGAGACAGCGGCGGGCCGGTCTTCGCCAGCATCAACGGCGGTGAGGACATGCAGGCCAGAGGCATCGCCGTTGCCGGTGGTGGCAACAGGATTGTTTGCGGGGACACAGCTGTCCGGACAACCTGCTACGACACCCTCCTGTACACCCCGATCTCGCCGGTCGTCGACAAGTTCGGCCTCTCCATCGCCTGACAGCATGAAAGAAGGGCACGCCCGTGGACGTTGCACTCACCGGCCGGCTCCTGGTCACCGTCTCCGTCCTGGCCGTCGCATGCGGCGCGGCCGCCGCCCAGCCCGCCGGACCGCGGGGGCAGTCGCTGGCCGACCTCCAGCAGGCCATCTACAACGCCGGCGTCGGCCCGGCCACCTGGCACGTGGACACCGTCGGTGCCCACCCCGGTGACAGGGTGCAGACCGTCGAAGTGATCGGCGACCTCAACGACGCCCGCCGCGCCCTCGACCAGCGCTTCCCAGGTCGGACACGGGTCGTGCGCGGCCACATCACCTCCGACCTCGTCTTTCGACGCGGCCACGACTACCAGCTCGAAGGCGACCTCCAGGCACTCAATCAGCCCGGCTTCGCGGTCTTCCAGACCGGCGCCGCGCCGGACGGCCGCACCACCGTCGGCGTCGTCGGCGACCTCACCGCGGCCCGCACCTACCTGGCGACCCACTACCCCGGCCGCACGACGGTCCACGGCAACACTCCCTGACCGGACCGGCATCGACCCGGGCTCGCGGCCCCGCCCGCTCTGATCGCGCAGCAGCAGGAGAAATGAAGCCGGAGACGTGCCCGGCGGCCCTGGCCGCCAGGCACTGCTGTGCTCCCCGGCGCGCCGAACCGGGGCCCGCCTGGGCCCCGGCCGGCTGCGGACCGCGCTGGCCGGCAATGCCGGGCCTTCTCCCGTTTCGTAGTCAGCGCCGCTGGACGCTGAAGCCGCTGTCGTGGAGCGCAGCATTCCACTGGTCCCGGTCGAACCACTTGGTGATGTCAGGGGGCAGCCCCGTGATCTGCTTCACCCGGTCATTCCGGCCGTGGCCGGAGGGTCCGCGACTGCCCTCGCACCCGTCACATCCGTCCTCACCGTGGATGTGGCCGGCCATCCACGCATTGACCGCCACGTTGTCGACGGGGTTGCGGGGCACGTCCGGGAGGTGTTGCGGGGGTCCACGGCGATCACTTCCCGTCCGGCGCTTTCGGCCTTGGCGCGCAGGAACGTGAGGAACACCCCCGGGCGTACTGCATCACAGGGGCGGGGCCGACGCGGACATCGATGGCCGTCACGGTGCCGGGGCGCAGCTGGTCGAGAGCGGTGAGGATGCGGCGGTGGGGGCGGAGAGGGGCGGCCCAGGCCGGGGGGTCGGCGGATGACGCGGAGGCGGCGACCTCACCCTGGACGACGTTCTTTCCGGCCACCACAGCGCCGAGGACCAGGCCCTCCTCGGCGAGCCGGCCGACCTCGCCAGCTACTCGACGCGGGGTGCCACTGCCCAGCTCTCCCCCTTCGTCCGTCACCACATCAACATGTTCGGCCGGTACTCCTTGCAGCTCCCCGACCTGCCGGCGGCATGCGGCCCCTGCGTCCCTGGACGCCGACGACGCGGGGTGATTCCACGGGGCACAGCTGGGCCGGATGGCGGAGACGCACACGGCGTGAGAGCGAACTGGAAGGGAACCTCCCCCTGAAGGAACTTTTCCGGCAACCCAGAACCAGGAGCGGAGACGAGCGATGGCCACCATGATGGACGAGGCCCGAGCCGGTCTCTCACGACCAGCGAGTATCCGGCTGCCGGGCATCGTGCTCGGTGTGGGGATGGGCGGCTTCCTCGACGGCATCCTGCTGCACCAACTGCTGCAGTGGCACCACATGCTCTCCAGCACCAACGAGGACCACATCGGCGTCAAGTACTACAACCCCCACACCGTCTCCGGCCTGGAGATGAACACCCTGTGGGACGGCATCTTCCACACCGTGTGCTGGCTGGCCGTCCTCCTCGGCCTCGCCATCCTGTACTCGCGGGTCACCCACAACCGGCTGCGGGTATGGACCTCCCGGGTGCTGTGGGGCTGGATGCTCGTCGGCTGGGGCCTGTTCAATCTCGTCGAAGGCGTCCTGGACCACCACATCCTCGGCATCCACCACGTCTACGCCGGAGACGGCCAGGTCTGGTGGGACATCGGCTTCCTCGTCCTGGGCGCCCTGCTGGTCGCCGGCGGCTACCTGCTCCAGCGCAGTGGCCAGCCCTTCGACCCCAACTCCCCCACCACGCGCGAGGGCCGACGAGCCTGATGGACCACGACATGCCCGCACACGGGCACGACGCGGGCAGCGGCCTCCTGGAGTGGCTGCTGCCCGTCCTCGCCCTGCTGGCCGCCGCCGGCGCCTACCTGCTGCTCGCTCACCGGGCACGCCGGCGCAACCCGGTTTTGGGCTGGAGCCGATGGCGGACCGCATGGTGCCTGACCGGTATCGCCCTACTTGGCGCCGCGCTACTGCCGCCCGTGGCCCGCTTCGCACACCAAGACTTCCGCGGGCACATGACCCAACACATGCTCATCGGCATGTACGCGCCGCTCGCGCTCGTCCTGGCCGCCCCCGTCACCCTCCTCCTGCGCACCCTGCCCACGGCCCGGGGACGGTGGCTGACCACCGTGCTGCACAGCCCGCCTGCCCGCGTGGCCGCCCATCCGGTGGTCGCGCTGGCACTTTCTGCGGGCAGCCTCGCGGTCCTCTACTTCACCCCCCTCTACAATGCGACCACGAACAGCCACCCAGCACACTGGCTGATGCACGCGCACTTCCTGCTGTCCGGATGCTTGTTCGCCTACGTCATCGCCGGCCCCGACCCCGCCCCCACGCGGCCGGGCGTACGCGCCCGGCTGGTCTACCTCGGCATCGCGATCGCCGCTCACGCCGTCATCTCCCAGCTGATGTACGGCGGCTTCTGGGCCAACATCCACGCCCCCATCGACCAGGTCCAGGCAGGCGCCGAGATCATGTACTACGGCGGCGACATCGCCGAACTACTGCTGGCAGCCGCTCTCGTCGCCACCTGGCGCCCCGACCGCCGACGTGGGGTCTGTACGGTTGGCTGGACACACCCGCCGTCCCCGGCCTGGACGACGTCGGTGCCGACGGCGGCGAGGGCGGCGACCCACAGCGGTCGGTCGTTGTCGCCCGCGCGGGCGGAGGTGGGGCCGGGGGCCGGGTCGGGCTCGGTGCGGTGGCGCTGGTCGCGCATCCGGCGACCCTGCCCGGCGTCCCCTTCGCCGTCTTTCACCGCCGGGTCCAGGCCGGGCAGGCGGGCTCGTGCCAGGTGGTTCGGACGACGCCCCCGCCCGGGGTGAGGTGCTCGCTCGACCAGGTCCGGCAGCACCCTCCGCCGGGCCGGACGGGGCCGGCGGTCTGGCGGTGCGGACCGGAGCAGCGGGGGCGGCGGGCGCGGCCGGACGGCGTCGGCGACGGCTGCCCCGGGGCGGACAAACTCACCACCGCCCCGGGGCAAAACTGCCCAGTGCAGGCCAGCGGGGGTGCCCAAACTCCCCCGGCGCAGGTCAGCGGCCTGCGGCGGGGTGAGGCGGGGTCAGGAGCGGCGCCACCAGACGCCGCTCCGCAGACACCCTCCCCGCCTCGACCGCCGGCTCGCGCTCGATGCGCGGAGGAGGCACCCGGAATCAGCGGGCGAGGGTCACGGTCAGCATCTCGCCGGGGCAGCCGGCCTCCAGCCGCCCCATAGTCTCGCGCTCCCGGGCGTCCACGCGGGCCTGCTGCGTGAAGTTGGGGCGCTTGGAGACCAGGCCCGTCTCACGGCCTCGAACCGCGCGCCTGCCGGGCCTTCAGGGAGGATGGGCAGCTCACGCGGCCCGGCCTCGACCACCAGACGCGGCGCGGCAGCGACCGAAGCGACCGAGGCCTCCGGGACAACCGGCGCAGCGGCGGCGGGACCGATGGGGGGCGGTGGGGACGGGCTGCTCGGCGACGGCTCGGTCCTCGACCGGGGTCGGGGCTTGGGCCGGCTGCTCGAGTACGGCGGCAGGGCGAGTCAGGACCGGGGCCACCGCGACCGCCAGCTCGACGACCGGCGCGGCCGCCGGTGCCAGCGCCTGGACGGGCGCAACGGTGGCGGCCTGGTCGTCGGCCTTGGCGGCGCGGACGGCGGCCGGAGTCGGGTCCAGCAGCGGGGCGATCCGCACGACGTCGCCCACCGACAGGCCCGAGCCCTTCGCGATGGCCGACGCCTGGGCGCCCTCGTACCCCGCGGCCCGGCCACGCGGCGCGAGCGCTGGGCGGTGAGCTTGTCCAGCTCCTTCTGCGCAGCTGCGACCTGCTTCTCCGCGGCCGTGATCTCGGTGCGCAGCTCGCGCAGACCGGCGAGCTCGGCGGTGTACGTCTTGCGGTCCATCAGCGGGTCACTCCCCCTCGGCGGCGGTGGCGGCCCGGTCGGCGGTGGCGGCCCGGTCGGCGGTGCCGGTGGTGGCATAGGCGATCGGACCGCCGGACACCGACGGCAGGCGGGTGCCGAGCAGCAGGCCCGTCAGGCGGGCGTCCTCGGCGTCAGAGCCGCCACGGTCCCAGCTCTTCACGCTTCGTCATACGTCGGCGGCCCGGTCAGGGTTTACCAGGTGGACGCGGAGAGAGGCGCGGTCCGTCGGTAGTCCGGCTCTGCGCAACCGTGTGATCTTGTTGCCGATGTTGCCCCAGCAGTCGTCCTTGGCAGCGATGGCGTTGACGAGTCGGTGCTGAGCGTCGGTGAGGGCCGCCTCGCCGGCGTTACCGTCGGGGAAGGCACGCAGCATGAACGGTCCCCAGTCGCGTTCGACGGTGAAGTCGTTGGCCATGGGCATCAGAGCCAAGGTAGCGTCGAGGATTCCCTCCAGGGTTGTGGTGCGGGCGAACAGGGCCTCGAGGAGGGTGAAGCGGAACCAGCCGCCAAGCTCGACAAAGCCGGACTGCCCCTGACGTCGGTAACCGGGCGAGTCCGGCTACCAGCCGCGCTGTTCCTTCCACCTCCGCTCGAACGCCTCCAGGCCGTCGCGGCCGAGCAGGTGCCGGTACCGACCGGTCGGGTACAGGCACGAATCCGTCTCGCAGACGGCGGACAGCCTCGCAAGACGCTCGGCGAGCTCCGCCGGGTCGATCCGAAGTCGCTCGCACAGGCCGCCGTGCACGGCGGCGATGGCCGAGCCGATCTCGCGCGATTCCTCGTCGTAGGTGCGCCAGTCCTGGCTCAGCACCCCGGCGAGGTAGTCCCAGCGCTCCGCGGTGTACTCGACCGCGTCCAGCAGCTCCACCGACGGCGGACGCGGCATTCCGGCCCGACTCGAACTCGTATGCACTTGAGAGGCCCGCGCCCGCGCTTCCAGGGGCATACTGGCCGGAATGACAAAATCTTCAGCAGGTCGCCGCCCCCTGCCCACCAGCCCCTTCAAGCCTCGGACAAAGGCGCCGCCCAAGCACTTCGCCGTCGGCGACCGGGTCACCCATGACAGGTACGGCCTCGGCCGAGTCATCGACGTCGAAGGTGACGGCGACATCGCGGTACTCGTCGACTTCGGATCACGGCAGGAACGCATCACCCACCCCTACACCACGATGTTCAAACTCTGACCCCGGACCCCCGGCGCTCGGCAGATTGCGCCACGCAGCACGCAGGCGGAGCACGCCGAGCGGGACGGTGGGACATCGTGCCGGTGTGACGTCGAGGGGGTGCGCTCCGACCGAGAACCACACGGCCGGCGGTCCCCACGTGCCGGGCCGGACGCCACAGCCGCCGGTGTCCTCGCCGTACCGCGAGGACACCGGCCACAGCTGCGCACGGGCTGCGGCCGGCGCATCGGAGCGGAGGGCGTTCACGGTCAGCCACCACTCCGGACCACGGAGTGGCACCGACGATGAGGTGAAGGTCGTCACCAGCGACAACCCCGCCGTCGCCGCCAAGGTCTGCCGCGACCTGGGACTGGCCGAAGGCGGCGCGCTGACCGGCACCGACCTCGACGCAGTCGACGAACCCCAACTCGCCGCAGCCATCGCACACACCACCGTCTTCGCCCGGGTCACCCCGGAGGACAAGGCCCGCATCGTGCACGCCCAACGGCACGGCGGCCGCGGGGTCGCCTTCCTCGGCGACGGCGTCAACGACGCACTCGCCCTGCACGCGGTCTACATGGGAATCTCGGTCGACTCGGCCACCGACGTCGCCAAGGACGCCGCCGACGTCATCCTGCTGGAGAAGGACCTCAACGTGCTCGCCGACGGCGTCGCCGAAGGGCGGAGGATCTTCGCCAACACCATCAAATACGTGCTGATGGGCACCTCCAGCAACTTCGGCAACATGGCCTCCGCCGCCGGCGCCTCGCTGTTCCTGCCCTTTCTGCCGATGCTTCCGCCTCAGATCCTGCTTAACAACCTGCTGTACGACACCACCAGCTGGCCATCCCCACCGACAACGTCGACGAGGAGCAGTTCCGCCGCCCCTCGCACTGGGAACATCGGCTTCATCTGCCGCTTCATGCTCTACTTCGGTCCGTTCAGCTCGGTCTTCGCCTTCCTCACCTTCGGGGTGATGCTCGGGGTCTTCCACTCCGGACCCGAGCAGTTCCGCTCCGGCTGGTTCGTCGAGTCCCTGGCCACCCGGACCCTGGTCATCTTCGCGATCCGTACCCGCCACATCCCGTTCTTCCGCATCCATCCCAGCCTGCCGCTCACCCTCGCGGCCCTCGGTGTCGTCACCGTCGGCACGCTCATCCCCGCCACGCCCGTGACCGCTACACTCGGCTTCCATCCCCTGCCGGGCGCGTTCTTCGCCGCGCTCGTTGGCATGGTCATCGGCTACCTCGCCCTGGTAGAGGTCGGCAAGCGGATCTTCTACGGCGCCGCTCCCGCCGTGCCGGGTGGGGCCCGTTACAGCAGTCGCCGCCACCCGCGCCGCCTACTTCACCACAGCCGGACGCCGGCACAACCGTCCTCCGCCGAACCATGACACACGGCCCCCGCCCCAGGAAAAGGCCGTTCCCCGCATCGCTGCGGGGAACGGCCTTCCGGCCTGCGTAGACGTAGCGCCGACCAGGGCAGCAGGATCTGAATCCACGCCCCCCGACCCCCATTCACCCTACGATCTTCCCGCCGAAAAGGCGGACATTTTTTCGATCACGGGTCGCAGAGCCAGGGATCCTGCCTCAGTGATCTGCATATTCGCCTCCTCGCGATCGTCCTACCGGTAACTCCTACCGGCACCTTCCAGGATACTCCGCATTGCGAGAATTCGAGCCCGCCGTACACATGAATCAGTATTTGAAAAAAATAGGGGAAATGCTGCTGCAGCGTACGCCGATCTACGTGGAGGCAAGGCAGGGAAGCCCGTCGAGCAGGACTGTTGCAAAGTCCGGTGATCTCGTGAGGTTGTGCAGGGTCGCCATGTTCTCGGGTCCACGGCCGGTACGGATCTTCGAGGCGTCCTCGGCGAAGGTGGTGTCGCGGACGAAGTGCAGCCGGTTCTCGATGGTCCGTTGCGACCTGGCGAGTTGGCCGAGGCGCTGGGGCGAGGCCTGGTGTGAGGTCAGGTCGGTGATCGCGTAGATGGTCTGGCGGCTGACCGCGCCGGTCTTGAAGTCGGTACGGTAGCGCAGGATGCGGACGGCCTGGACCGCGTGGGGGAAGTCCAGACCGAGGTCGGTGACGGTGAGGGCCCTGGTCACGCGGGTCTCCTTGCGGCCGTGGCCCATCTCGCGGTCGTAGCGGCGGGCGGTGACGTCCTTCCACGGCAAGGACCGGAGCCTGCGGTGCAGTTCGGGCTGGTTGCCCTTGACCACCAGCAGGTAGTGGGCTTTCTTCTCCTCGACCAGGAATCGGACGTGGCCGCGCTGGGTGTGCAGGGCATCGGCCGTGACCCGTGATTCCGGTCAGGTCGTAGGGCTCCGGCAGCGCGGTGAAGCAGGTGATCTCATTGGTCTTGTCGGACACCCGCAGCTGGGTGACGGTCCGGCCGTCGCCGGTCATCGCGGCCAACAGGTGAGCGGCGGGCGAGGTGCCGTTTCGGGAGCCGCGAGTGGCTTTGCCGTCCACGGCGATCGAGTCCGAGCCGACCGGATCGGCGCCGGTCAGGCCGGCCGGACCGCCTGGGCAGACCAGGCCGATGACTCGCCGGATCGTGGCGACGCTCGGTGCGACGCGAACGCCCAGCGCGCCCACGACCCTGGCGCCCAGCCGGGCCAGGGCGTGTTGCGGAGCGTTCGCGGACCACTGACCGATGGCCGCGTACGAGCGCGCACCGGCGACCACCGCTGAGCCCGAATCCACCGGGCTGTGACTGACGTGGGGACGGGATGACGCAGAGCGGCGGCACGCTATCAGAGAGCCAGCCCGTGGGCGGCAAGGAGCACTGCGGGCCCGTGCCGACCGACACCCTGGACGCTACGGCTGCAGACCGTGCGTCTGGGTCCGATTCAACAAGTCAGGAGCTTGGGCAAGAAGCCCCCGTCACTGCTCTGTCCGCCCGCCCGACCGGCGTGTGCTGCCTCCTGAAGCTTCCGGAAGGACAGCACCACCATCATGACCGATCAGCCCCGCGACGTCTTCGGCGGCGTCGACACCCACACCGACACCCACCACGCGGCCGTCGTCGACGCCCTGGGCAGGCACCTCGCCGATGCCCAGTTCCCCACCACCAGCGAGGGCTACCACGCCCTGCTGGCCTGGCTCCACTCCCACGGCACCGTGAGCGTCGTGGGAGTGGAAGGCACCGGCTCCTACGGCACCCAACTCGCCCGAGTCCTGACCGCGGCCGGCCTGACCGTCTTCGACATCAACCGACCCGACCGGCGAATACGCCACCGGCAGGGCAAGTCCGACCCGATCGACGCCTACGCCGCCGCGCAGACCGTCGCCGCCGGCCGCGCCGACATCGTGCCCAAAGCCCACGACGGCGCCGCCGAGTCGCTTCGCGTCCTGCACAACGCCCGCACCTCCGCCGTCAAGGCTCGCACCCAGGCGATCAACCAGATCCGCAGCCTACTCATCACCGCCCCCGACGCCCTGCGCGCCCAACTGCGCGGCCTGGCCACAGCCGACCTGATCGCCATGTGCAGCCGCCTCCGGCCGGCCGACGACCTGGCCCACCCCGGCGGCCGCAGCGAAGTTCACCCTGCGCCGCCTGGCCCGCCGATACCTGGATCTGGACCGCGAAATCGCGGACTACGACGCCGAGTTGACATCACTCGCCACCCAGGCCGCCCCTGACCTCGTCGCCGTCAAGGGTGTCGGCCCCGAGACCGCCGCCCGCTTGCTGGCTGCCGTGGGCGACAACCCCGAACGTCTGCGCTCGGAGGCGGCCTTCGCCCACCTGTGCGGCGTCGCCCCCATCCCCGCATCATCCGGTCGGCGGGACCGCCACCGTCTCAACCGTGGCGGCAACCGGTCCGCCAACGCCGCCCTCTACCGCATCGTCGTCGTCCGGATGCGGCACGACCCGCGCACCCGCGACTACACCGCCCGCCGCACCGCACAGGGACTCCAGAAGAAGGACATCATCCGCTGCCTCAAGCGCTACGTAGCCCGCGAGGTTTTCAGGGCCCTGACCTGCGCAGACATCCCCAGAATCGACCTCGCACAGGCCGCTTGACAGACGATAGGAGCATCTCCGGCGGTTCAGGACGACTTGGGAAGGTCACCCCGTTCAACCGGAGCTTCGACGCGTTCGTGACGGGCCAGGCCCCGACCCTGCATCGCTATGACCTACGGACTCACACGCTCACCAGGACTGTTGAAACGGCCCTGGCCCGTCGAGGAAGAGGCTGCTGCAAGGAAGCCGAGGTGTCCATGGCGGAATTCGCACGGGAGAACCGTACGGCTGCGGCGGGCCGGCCGGTAGGGTTCGGCGAGCGGCTGCTGGACCAGGCTCACGAGATGCCGCCCCCAGCTCATCGGTCCGTTGGTGGCGGAAGGGGTGGGGTACGCGCGATCGGTGGCCGGGACGTCTCGATCCTCCTGCAGGACTACGGCCAAGTCATCCTGGTACCGCTCCCGGGCAGAGGACTCACCGTCGGGGATCCGGTACCCATCGACGGTTCCCGGGCCGGCGAGGCGTTCCGCCATGCCGCCCCCGCCGAACACCCACAGGCTGACGGCACCTCGCCGGCGACAGCCTGGACTACGCCCTCAATGACGACATCCTGCATCTGGCCATGATCGATGCGATGGGCCACGGCTTGAACGCTGTCGTGCTGGCGACCGTCACCGTGGGCGCCTACCGGCATGCCAGGCGCGCCGGTGTCGGGCTCGCCGAACTGTATGCGTTCATGGACGCCGCCATCGACCGACAGTTCGGCCCCGACCACTTCGTCACAGCGCAGATGATGCGACTCGACATCGGAACGGGCCACCTTCAATGGGTCAACGCCGGCCACCCCGCGCCCCGCTGATCCGCGACCACCGGGTCATCCAGGCCCTGGACGGCCCCGGAACCCTGCCGGTCGGCGTCGGCGGTGACACACCGCAGATCACCACGCGGCAGCTCCGGCGCGGCGACCGGGTGCTGATCCACACCGACGGCCTCGTCGAGGAACACAAGACCGGAGGAGAGCAGTTCGGTGAGGAACGCCTGATCGCCGCCATCGAGCGCGTCGGGCCCGCCAGTGGCGGGGTGCAGGAGATGGTGCGGGACCTCTCCCACGCCCTGATGCGGGAGAGGGGTGGGACCACGGCCGATGACGCGAGCCCCTTCGTGGTCGAGTGGCGCGGCGGCACCGCCGATCACCTCGCCATGCCAGAACAGTAGGCGGCCCCTCAGCAGGGACCGGCCGCAGCCCCGCCCAACAGAACAGCGCACACACCATTCGGTCGAACGCTTCCTGCGACTCGCCGTCGCGCACGGATCAGGCCAACGAACTGGCCGTCGACAGCGACGGCCCCTCGAAGCTCGAGCGGGTAACACCACTGTCAGCCCCCTGCTCACCCGGGGCCCGGCTGTGGCCGGAGTACGGTGGAAGAACCCACCGTCCATGGCCAGTGGACAGCTGCGGTGCCCTGGCGGCGGTAGCCAGGTCGTCCACAAGCGAGCCCGAGGCAGGTGTTCGACATGACCGCGACCTTCGATCCCACCGCTGCCGACCCACCGGGGCCGGAACCGGCGGTCCGCCTCTCCCTGACACCCGAGGGCGCCACCCGGGGCCGGCTGGACGGGGCCTGGTGGCCGCACTCGCACGACCTCCTGCGTGAACTCCCCCCGCTGGCGGCGGCACTGGACCCCAAGTGGGGGAAGGTCACCCGTGTCACCGTGAATCCGACGCACTGGCCGGTCATCCCCCGGCGGGTCCCGGTCGCAGGCCACGTCATCCACGTCGGGTGGTTCGAACAGGAGCAGGACGCGGACGAGGTGATGGTGTGCTCCTTCATCCCTCTGCGCCTGGAGCTCCTGGTGATTCCCCCCGAGGCCGAGGCCTCCGCCGCCGAGTGGCTGATGACAGCGGCGTCCGACCCGGCCAACACGCGCACCGGCACCGACCTCCTGACAGCCGCAGGTGTGCCGATCGCAGACCTACGGGCCGACGGGTGACGACGATCAGCGGCGGACGACACCATGCCGTTCGCCGCCGGGCCCGACCCTGACTTCCCGCCGTCGGCTCCCGCACCCGTCGGCACCACGGATCATGCAGGCAGAGCGCGGACATCGCCCGGGCATGCACCGCCGCGCGCCCAGATCATGCCTTGCTCCTCGGCAGCCTCGCAGTCGATGATCGGAGCCGTACCGCACGGAGGGACGTCCGGCGCAGGCACCGGTGATGCGGCGCGCCGCGCCCGTCCCTCTGGCCGCGACTGATCCCGCTACTCGCGCGACCACTCGGTTTCGGCCTGAGGCTCGCCGACCGAGTGTCGCCCCTCCCAGGCTCGGACCCTGATCGCCCGGGGGCCGGGAGCGGGGCTGGAGAGGGTGCGGACGAACACGTCCCGCAGGTGGTTGGCCGCCTGCTGGGGTGGCCCGTCGTATTCCAGGGGGTTCGGCATGGGAGCGCCGTCCTGCTGGGACCAGCGGCCGTCGTCGTCCTGGGTCTCGAGTATCCACCGGTAGTACCGCATCCTGGCCTCCCACTCCCGACGAGCCTGCGCCAGAACACGACCGTAGGGGCCGGACAGGCCGCCCGCGACCGGGGAGGCTTCCACCAGCACCGCCGCGCGGCCGGTTGTCGCGCCGAGTCGCCCGACCGGCACACCGGGCGAGTGCAGCGCACACGCCCCCGATAGGGAATGGGAGACGCCCACAGACCTCGGAGGTTGCTGGTGTTCAAAGCAGGTGACATCCGGGAATGACGCGGCCACGACCTGCTCGACGCCGACCGCCGTGCCCAGCATGTGACGGCCCGGCGTGTGCCTTGCCCCGGGCGGGGGACGCCATGCGTAACACTGTGTGCTGTGTCGAGTACAAGGCGGGGCGATGGCGATGCCCAGGAAGGCGGCGCGTCGAGCCCCCCACCCCAACAGTGGGCCCGCCCCCCCGCGCCACACGCGGGGGTGCCCCCCGGGGGGGGAGTTATGTGGGGGGGTG